>NZ_JALNUL010000034.1:0-45814 GCF_026540775.1 Methylobacterium sp. GC_Met_3 | reverse complement strand
TCTGCATGTTGGCCCGGGCCGCGCGCTGGCCGATGAACTCGGCCAGGCTCAGCGGACGGATCGTCTGATCGACGTCCTCGGTCCGCTTCTCCGGCGTCAGAAGCGCGTTGGTCGGCGGTTTCGGCTTGCTCATAAACCCTGGCTTCCGGACCCTCGCAGCGTGGACCAAGCGCGGCAATCCCCGAGCCGGGGCATCTGCAGGGCGCCGTCGCGTCTGGGCCCGATCTCCTTAACGGCGATTGCAGGGAAATCTAAGCGCCCCCGCTTGCGATGAAACCGAAACGGTCGGCCGCGCATTTCTGCATCAATCCCGCAGTACGGCCGCAGGGCACTCTCTCCATCATGACATTTCGCACGACCGCACTCGGCGCAGCCGCAGCCGCGCTTCTCCTTGCCACCGCGACGGCCCAGGCCGCGACGGATCCGGTCGAGACCAAGGTCGCCGATGCCAGCCCGCAGGCGCACGCCATTGCGGGCGTGGACCGCGACGACGAAGCCAGCTGCAGCCGGGCCCGTCGCCGTCTGTGGATCGAGGGTGAGGGCTGGGTCGTCCGTCGCATCACCACCTGCCGCTGAGCCTACCCAAGTCGTCCGGCGTTAAGCAGTCTTCGCGGCTGGAGCCGCGGAACGGTGTGGGGTGGACCCGGTTGCCCCTGCATCCTGCGCGACCCGCGCCTTTCGACGGAGTGGACCCGGCCCATGGCGATCCGGACGATCCTGCCGCTCATGGCCTTCATCCTGGCCACGCCCGCTGCGGCCCAGGGCTTCGGAGGTCCAACGCCCTACGCAGATGGGTACGGCTTCGCCGGGGAGTTCGTGCAGGGCGACTATATCGGGGCGCCCCTGACCCGCGTGCCGCGGCCCTCAGAGATCGTCCCGTCACCCTGGAGCTACGGCACCTACGGTGTTCCCACGGTCTCCGGAATCGCAGCTGCCCCGACGGCTCGGCCGATGCTGACGGTGATCCAGGCGGCCGGCGCGAAGGGTCGCCAGCGCCTCGGGGCGGTGGCCGAGGAGCGGACGGCCGGAGCCCAGATCATCGCGGTCCGGGTTCCCCGTCGCTGAGCGCGGCGTACCAGTCCGCGTAGGGCGTGGTACGCACCAGATGCCGGTTGAGATCGAGCGCCCCGTCGCGCCACCAGACCGGTCCCCGCTCGCCCAGTCCCACCTTGGCGGCATCGACCGCCGCGCGGGCCGCTTTCAGGGCCTCGGCGGCGCCGGACGCGCCCTCGCGCTCGGACTGCTTGGCCGCCTTCACGGAACGGCGAGCCGCCATCAGATCGGCCACCAGATCCGATCGACGCTCCGGCGAAAGATCGGGGTTCGCGCAGCGCCAAAGTCGTCCGCGAACAATGATATAGCGCTGATCCGGGGTAGTTATTGCTACGCTCATATTATTATCTGGCCCGTTTGTGGTGGGTTAAGTCTTCTGCGCCAGACTGCGGATATCGTGTCCAGGTCACGCCATGCAGATCGTTATCGTCGATTCGAGCCGGGTCGTTCTTCAGATCATCACGTCGTTGATCGAGCCCCGGGGCCACACCGTGCACGCCTTCACGGATTCAGCCCAGGCGCTCGCGTTTCTGAAAGGCACGCCGGCCGTGCGTGTCCTCATCACCAGCCTTGAGGTCCGGCCGCTCTGCGGGCTCGAATTGTGCTGGTCCGCGCGGTTGCTCGCAGAGGAGCGGGGGCCTCTGCACGTCATCACGATGTCGTCGATCCGCAACGTCCGCAGCCTCGCCGAGGCGCTGGACAGCGGTGCCGACGACTTCATCGAGAAGCCGCCGAGCGCCGAGGAGCTGAACGCGCGGCTGCGCGCGGCCGAGCGCTTGACCACCATGCAGGAAGAGCTGATCCGCCTCGCCGAGACGGACCCGCTGACCGGCGCCCTGAATCGCCGCGCGTTCTTCAACCGGGCCCGCATCGCCGCAGCTCAGAATGGCCGGCCGGGCGGCGTCTCGGCGATCCTGGCCGACATCGATCACTTCAAGCGCATCAACGACCGGTACGGGCACGATGTCGGCGATCTCGCGATCACGGCCGTGGCCGATCTGATCGCCGGCGGCGGTATCGGTGGTCGGCTCGGCGGAGAGGAATTCGCCCTGATCCTGCCGGGATGCTGCATCGCGGATGCGACGGCGTGGGCCGAGCGCCTGCGTGCGAGTGTGCAGGACCTTCGGATTCGCGCGGGCAACGCGACCGCCACGCTGAGTTGCAGCTTCGGCGTCAGCAGCTGGATCGACGGGGACAGCGTCGAAGCCTTGATGAAGCGTGCGGATATTGCCCTCTACGCAGCCAAAAGCGGCGGGCGGAACCGTGTCGTGGCGTCTTCGGACCACGCGATGCCAGTCGTCGCGTAATGAGCCAGCGACGCTGCCCCAAATCGGAACGCTGCAATTAAGCATACCGCAGCTCGATCCCAGAACGGGACGCGGCCTGATTAAAATCACCTGATTTGGCGGCATATATGCCGATATAAAGCTTAATATTTCTGAATTCGTGGTGGAACAGTTCTTGGAACTTAGCCTCCGATCCCGGACGTCTGTATCGAGCCGGGAGAGTGGAGTGCGAGGCAATGAGTACCGCCGTTGGCGTCCTGATCCTGGATGAGCCGCAGGACCTGAGCGCGACTGTCCGCGCTACCCTGGAACACATGCCGGAATTCCATACGATCGGCGAGGCCGATCTGGAGTTCACCAATACCGAGCACGCGGTCGCCCTGGTCTTCCTCGACGAGATCCGGCTCGCCGACGGGATCGCACACATCGTCGATCTCAAGGAGCGGCAGCCGCGCCTGCGCACCCTGGTGGTGTTCGGTGCACTGACGGCCGACGATCTCCGCGCCCTGCTGACCGCAGGCGCCGACGCCTTCGTGGCGCGCTCGAAGTCCCCGCGCGAACTCGCGGCGGCGCTCCTCGCCCTCGCAGAGGGCTCGGACTGTCTGGTTCCGCCGGAGCAGCCCCTGGCGCTGTCCAACGAGCCGGCCGACAGCCTTGGGCTGACGCCGCGCGAGGCGGAGGTGCTGCGCTTCCTCAGCTCGGGTTTCAGCAACAAGGAAGTGGCCCGGCGCCTCGCGCTCAGCGTCCGCACGGTCGAGACGCACCGGCTCAACCTGCGGCGCAAGACCCAGACCGGACGCCTGAAGGACCTCGTTTCCCTGGCACGCCAGCTCGGGCTGGCCCCGGTCGTGGACACGGCCGATCAGGTCCGACGTAACGCCGACCGGCGGTCGCCCAGCAACACCATCCAGTCCCGGCACTGATCGGAAACCGTGAGACCGCGCAGGGTGTCGCCGACTCAGGCGGCACCGACCCGCGCCTCGGCACCGACGCGTGCGTCGGCTCCGGCCGGCGACGGGAGTTCCGCCTTGGCGGCCGCAGCCTTGATGGCTGAAGCCTTGGTGGCTGAAACCTTGGAGGCCGTAGCCCTGGGCCGCGCCTTCCGTCCCTGAGAACCCCGCTTGGCGGCCGGCCTGACCGGCTTGCCGCCCCCCGCCTTGCCCTCGCTCGCGGAGAGCCGGGCCTGGAGCAGCGCGAGGACGGCAGCTTCCTCCGATCGGAGGCTGGAGAGATCCTCACTCAGCTCGGACTCGACGACATCCTTCACGTGCTCGAGCAGGCCCCCTTCCATGTAGCAGTCGAGGACTTGCGGATGGATGTAGCACTTGCGGCAGATGGTCGGCGTGTTGCCCAGGCGCCCCGCCACGCTCTCGATCGCGGCCCGGACATTACGCTTGGCGGCCGCGTCGCTGTCGAAGCTCTCGAAGGCGCGGAGCGCAAGGGCGGCCAGCACCGTGCCGGCCCAGGTGCGGAAATCCTTGGCGGTGAAATCCTCGCCCGTGATCTCGCGCAGATACGCGTTCACGTCCGAAGAGGTGACGTCGCGCTGCGTGCCGTCCGCGTCGATGTACTGGAACAGCTCCTGCCCGGGCAGGTCCTGGCAGGCCTTCACGATCCGGGCGACGCGGCGGTCCTTCAAGGACACGTCCCAGGTCTTGCCGCTCTTGCCCTTGAAGCGGAACGACAGGGCGGATCCTTCGATGCGGACATGCGGGTCGCGCAGGGTGGTGAGCCCGTAGCTCTTGTTGGTGCGCGCGTAATCGTCGTTGCCGACACGGATCAGGGTTGTCTCCAGCAGGTGGACGACCGTGCCGAGCACCTTCTCGCGCGGAAGCCCGGACCGCTTCATGTCGGCATCGACCCGCTGGCGGATACGCGGCAGGGCATCCGCGAAGGCCATGATCCGTGCGAACTTGTTGGCTTCGCGCGCCTGCCGGAAATCCGGATGGTAGCGGTACTGCTTGCGCCCCTTGGCGTCCCGGCCGGTCGCCTGGATGTGGCCGTTGCGGCGGGGGCAGATCCAGACGTCCGTGTAGGCCGGGGGGATGGCAAGCGACTTGATGCGGGTCAGCACCGCCTTGTCGCGCACCGGGGCGCCCCGCGCGTCGAGATAGCGGAAGCCGGTGCCGCTGCGCTTGCGGGTCAGACCCGGCCGGCCGTCATCGACGTAGGCCAGCCCGGCCTCCTCCGCCGCTTCGCGCAGGGTCCCGCCACCTTCGACCGTTTCGACCGCCGCCATCACCCGTTCCTCCCGCATACGCCGCCGGCTAGAAGGCCTCGGTCAACCGGCGGTGCGCGAGCCCTGTTCCTGGCCTGCGCATCCGCCGCAGGCCGATCCGCCGCGGCGTGCTAGAGGGCTGCGATGACGCCTGCCGCCCCCGAAAACCTGCCCGCACCGATGCGCCGCATCGCCTTCGTGGTGACGGAGGACTGGTTCTTCGCCTCGCACTTCCTGCCGATGGCGCGGGCCGCCATCGCCATGGGCCTGTCGGTCACCGTGGTCACACGGGTGCGCGCCCACCGCACCGCCATCGAGGCGACCGGCGCCAGGGTCGTGCCCCTGGAGGCGGAGCGTTCGAGCCTCAATCCCATGGCCGCCGGCTACGCGGCCGGGCAGCTCGCCGGGATCCTGAAGGCGCTCCAGGTCGACATCGTCCACTGCATCGCGCTGCGCGGGATCCTGGTCGGCGGCACCGCCGCCGCGATGGCCGGCATCCCGGCGCGGGTCTACGCGCTGACCGGCCTCGGACTCATGGGCGCCCGCAGCGACCGGCTGGGCTACGCGGCGCGGCTCGCCCTCCGGGGCTTGATCCGCGGCCCGCTCGCCTCTTCGCGCACCCGCTTCCTGTTCGAGAACCCGGACGACGCCCGGGCGCTGGGCCTCGACCCGCTGGATCAGGCGGTCACCGTCATCGGCGGCGCCGGAGTCGACCCCGCCGCCTACCGGCCACACCCTTTGCCGCCGATGCCGCCCCTGCGCGTCGCCCTGGTCGCGCGCATGCTGTGGTCGAAGGGTGTCGACGTCGCGGTGGAAGCCGTCCGCCTCGCCCACGCCCAGGGCGCCCCCATCGAGCTCGATCTCTACGGCGCGCCGGATCCGTCGAACCGGCGCGCGATCGCCGAGGCGACGCTGCGGGACTGGAGCCGCGACGGCGTCGCATGGCACGGGCCCACCGCCGATGTGCCCGCCGCATGGGCGTCCCACCACGTCGCCTGCCTGCCGTCCCGGGGCGGGGAGGGCCTGCCGCGCACGCTGCTGGAGGCCGCCGCCTGCGGCCGGGCGTTGGTCGCCTCGGATGTCCCGGGCTGCCGCAGCCTCGTGCGCGACGGCGTCGAGGGACTGCTGGTCCCGCCGGACGACGCGCCGGCACTGGCACGGGCCTTGGTTCGGCTGAGCCGCGACCCCACCCTCGTGGCGAGTCTCGGCGATGCGGCGCGGGCGCGGATCGAGGCGGGCGGCTTCACCGAGGCTGCGGTGACCGAGGCCGTCTGCGCCCTGTGGCGCGACCTGCTGGAAGGTTGAGGATGCGCCCGCCCGACGATCCCGCCGGCTTCATCCGGGCCAACACCCGCCTGCTGCCGGTGCCCCACGCCCCCGAGATCCGGCTCCATGTCGCGGACGAGGCGACCGCCCTGTGGGAGAAGACCGAGGAAGAGTTGGAGGCGATTGGCCTGCCGCCGCCCTTCTGGGCCTTCGCTTGGGCGGGCGGTCAGGCGCTGGCCCGCTACATCCTCGACAATCCGGACCGCGTAACCGGCGCCCGGATCATCGACTTCGCGTCGGGCTCCGGCCTCGTGGCGATCGCCGCGGCGCAGGCCGGCGCCCGGCACGTCACCGCCAGCGACCTCGACCCGTTCGCCATGGCGGCGATCCGCCTGAATGCCGCCGCCAACGACGTGGCGGGCCGGATCGAGCCGGTCTCCGACAACCTCCTGGGGACGGAACCCGAGGTCGATCTCGTTCTGGCAGCCGACGTCTTCTACGAGCGTGACCTCGCCGCGGCGGTGACGGCGTGGCTCTGTGGCTTGCAGGCGCGCGGGATTCAGGTCCTGATCGGCGATCCGGGCCGCACCTACCTACCGCGCGACCGCCTCGAGTGTCTCGCGACCTACGCGGTTCCCGTCTCGCGATCCCTGGAAGACACCGAGATCAAGCGCAGCCACGTCTGGCGGTTGCGTCCATGAGGATTGCCATCGGCAAACGTCCCGATCGATTCACCCAATCGCGGCGCGCCGACGCGCCGAGGGTTCTTCCGGGACCGAAATGCGCTACCCTCGCCTTGGCCCACGCGGCGTGTCGGGCAGGCGCCAGATCGTTCGACGTCCCGAACCCGGGCGTCCCGCCGCGGAAGGTTATCCGATGAATATGCAGTCGAGCGCCATGCCGCATTCCGCCCGCGTCGTCGCCTTCTCGGGAAGCGCCAAGCGCCCGTCCCGGACCCGCATCCTGGTCGAGGCGCTCGGGGCCGAACTCGGCCGCCTGCGCCGGATCGACCTGACGGTCTACGACCTGATCGATGCCGGCCCGGGCCTCGGCGCGACGCAGCGCGACGGATTGTCGGCCTCGGCCGCGCAACTGATCGAAGCGATCGAGGGTGCAGATGCGCTGATCGTCGGAACGCCCGTCTATCAGGGCGGTTACGCCGGGTTGTTCAAGCACGTGTTCGACTTCGTGGATCCGGCCCGGATGGCGGGAATGCCGGTGGCGATCACCGCCACGGGGGGCGGCCTGCGCCATGCCCTGGTGGTCGAGCACAGCCTGCGGCCCCTGTTCGGCTTCTTCGCCGCGCACGTGGCGCCGACCTCGGTCTATGCCGGCTCCGACGATATCGTCGACGGCCAGATCCTGGACCGGACGGTCGCGGCCCGGATCGGATCGGCGGCGGCGGAACTCGCGGCACTGATCGACGTGGCGCGGCCGGTGGATGTGGCCGTTCTGAACGCGCGCTGAGGTTATTCGTATAGGGGCGATGCGCCAGACATCCGACTCGCACCCTCGTCCAATCGACGCCTCGAAACCACACGCGAAAGCGATGCGATCACGCACTCCCCGGGGTCGCAGCCGGCCCTAGGTGCTGAGACGAGCCACGCTCATGCGCGAGGGATCATGTCAGGTTCTCCGATCTCGGTTGGTAAGGCCGCGCCGACCGCGCTGCCCGCGACTTACGTCACGGCCACCGGGATGCCGCGCTACAACCCGGTCGCGCAGGCCCTGCACTGGCTGACGGCCGGCCTGTTCCTGGCCGTCCTGCCGCTGGCCTGGGTGGCGATCAGCCTGCCGCCCGCGCCCGCCAAGGGCACCATGTTCGTCCTGCACAAGTCGGTTGGCCTGACGATCCTGGCGATCGTGGTCCTGCGGATCGTCTGGCGCATGGTCCGGCCCGCCCCGCCGGATCCCCAGGCGCCGCGGCTCCTGACGCTGATCGGGCGGGTCAACCACTTTCTGCTCTACGCGATCTTCCTGATCATGCCGATCAGCGGGTACCTGCTGAGCGCCTTCTCGGGCCGCGACACGCCGTACTTTTGGCTGTTCACGATTCCGGGCCTGACCAAGGACGAGGGACCCCAACGAATCGCCGAATCGATCCACCTCGTCGGGCAGTGGTTCGTCTACGCCCTGGTGCTCCTGCACATCGCCGGCACCGCGTGGCACCTGATCATCCGTCGCGACGGCCTTCTGGAGCGGATGCTGCCGGTTCAGGACGGCCGGAATTCGTCGCTGTAGCGTCTACTCCACGCGGCGCAGCACGAAGGTCGTGCCGACCTCCGGATCGCGCCGCCAGCGGCCATCACCGCTCGGCACGAGGTCGATGCTGTGGCCGCGCTTGGCCGTGAGGGTCATCCGGCCGTTGGCGTAGCGCCAGCGGACCGGATCGAACACTTCCAGGCCGCCATCGTGGCAACCGGGAACGACGTGGACGCCGCCGCCCGCCGCATCGAGCGTGAGCCGGCAGGTATCGCGCTCCTGAAACCGGTCGAGGGTGTAGAGCCCCGGCGCCGGGCCGGGCGCCACGGCCGTGGCGGTCGCCGAGGGCTGCAGCTCGGCCGGAAGGGGCGCTGCCGCCTGAAGCGGGGAGGGGGCGGGGGACGTCGCGGCGGTCGGCTCTGCCTCCGCGGCTGCCGCGGCGGCCGGACGCATGCCCACGGTGTCGAGCGGCACGAGGCTGTAGTGCTCGCCGTTCTCCAGCTTGGCGACGAGGCTGCGCTTGTCGGAGCGCCGGACGAATTCGAGGATCGGGCGGACGTTCTTGTCGACCAAGCTCACGCCGTCATTGACGAACAGCCATCCGGCGATCCCGTTCATGATCGGCAGGGCCCGCCGGCAACCCGCGGGGAAGCGCAGGCGCCGGCCAGCGTCGCCGCTGTCGAGGGCCAGCGTCATCACGCAGCGCCGGTTGGTCCCATCACGCGACAGATCCCAGGTGCCCGGAGCCTCGCCGAGCCTCTCAGGGAGAGTCGGCAGGGCGGGCGGCGCGGCAGGCGTCTCCAAAGGTGCCGCCTCGGGCGGCGCATCCGGGGCATCCTGCGCCGCAGCGGGCCACGGCGACAGGGTGAGGGCGGCGAGCAGGGCAGCCGAAGCCGGCTTCACGATTTCGGTCTCCACGGCGTCTCGGCGACGGGCGTCAGTGGTCCCCGCCCCTCGAACCACGAGACGACGTTGTCGACGACGAGCTGGGCCATCGCCGCGCGGGTGTGCTCGGAGGCCGAGCCGACATGTGGCAGGAGCACCGTGTTGTCGAGGGCGGCGAGATCCTCCGGCACGTGCGGCTCGTTCTCGAACACGTCGAGGCCGGCCCCCAGGATCGTGCCGGCCTTGAGGGCGGCGGTGAGCGCCGCCTCGTCGACCAGGGTGCCCCGCGCCACGTTGATCAGGATGCCCTCCGGCCCCAGCGCCTCCAGCACGGCGGCATCGATCAGGCCGCGGGTCTCGGGGCCGCCGGGGGCGACCACGATCAGGATGTGGACCGCCTTGGCCATCCCGATCAGGCTGTCGTGATAGGTGTAGGGCACGTCCGCCTGCCGGCGCCGGCCGTGATAGTCGATCGCGACGCCGAAACTCTCCAGCCGCCGGGCGATCGCCCGCCCGATCCGTCCGAGCCCGAGGATGCCGACGCGCCGCCCGCGCAGCGAGGCGGTGAGCGGGAAGGGGGCCTTGGGCCAGTGGCCGGCGCGCAGGTAGCGGTCGGCCTGCGGAAGCCGCCGCAGGGTGGCGAGGGTGAGCCCGATCGCGAGGTCGGCCACCTCGTCGGTGAGCACGTCGGGCGTGTTGGTGACGACCACGCCACGCTGCTGCGCCGCCACGGCATCGACCGCGTCGTACCCGACACCGAAATTGGCGATGAGTTCGAGCTTCGGCAGCCGGTCCATCAAGGCGGCATCGGCCCCGCCGCCGACGACCAAGGCTCGGATCCTCGATCCGACCTCGGCGAGCAGGGCGTCGGGATCCGCGGCACCGGCGAGCCGATGGACGATGTGCCGCCCTTCGAAGGCCGCCTCCACCAGCGGGTGCATCTTCCGCAGGAACAGGATCTCGGCCGGCGCATCAGGCATCGCACACTCCCACCTTCGACCGTTCGGCGGCACGGCCGGCTCCCCCATCCCGGCATAGGGCCTCGACGGGGTGCAAAGCCAGCGGGATCCGGCGCGGCCCGTGACATCCGCCCGCCGGCGCCGGGCGGCCATATGACAGGGGCGGGGCTCGCCTCTTTCGCAAACCCACCGCGATGCCTACTAAGGAAGCCGCACCATCGCGAGAATTCTGCACCGCCCCAACGTCGAAGACGAAGACCGATGACCAGCCCGCGCACCCTCTACGATAAGATCTGGGACGACCACGTCGTCGATGTTCAGCCGGACGGCTCCAGCCTCCTCTACATCGACCGGCACCTCGTTCACGAAGTCACGAGCCCGCAGGCGTTCGAGGGCCTTCGCACGGCCGGCCGCAAGGTCCGCCACCCGGAGAAGACGCTGGCGGTGGTCGATCACAACGTCCAGACGTCCGACCGCAGCCAGGGCATCGAGGATCCCGAGAGCCGGACTCAGCTCGAGGCTCTGGCCGAGAACGTGCGCGACTTCGGCATCGAGTTCTACGACGCCCTCGACCGGCGCCAGGGCATCGTCCACATCATCGGGCCGGAGCAGGGCTTCACGCTGCCGGGCCAGACCATCGTGTGCGGCGATTCCCACACCTCGACGCACGGCGCCTTCGGGTCGCTGGCGCACGGCATCGGCACCTCGGAGGTCGAGCACGTGCTGGCCACCCAGACGCTGGTGCAGCGCAAGGCCAGGAACATGCGCGTCACCGTCGACAATACCCTGCCGCCGGGCGTGACCGCCAAGGACATCATCCTGGCGATCATCGGCGAGATCGGCACCGCGGGCGGCACCGGCCACGTGATCGAATATGCCGGCGAGGCGATCCGCGCCCTCTCGATGGAGGGGCGGATGACGATCTGCAACATGTCGATCGAGGGCGGTGCCCGCGCCGGCCTTGTGGCGCCCGACGCCACGACCTTTGCGTACGTGAAGGACCGACCGAAGGCCCCGAAGGGCGCGGCGTTCGAAGCGGCGTGCCGCCACTGGGAGAGCCTCGTCACGGACGAAGGCGCTTTCTTCGACCGCGAGGTGCGCCTCGACGCCGCCAACCTGCCGCCGATCGTCAGCTGGGGCACCAGCCCCGAGGACGTGATCTCGGTCCAGGGCCGCGTGCCGGACCCGTCCGAGATCGCCGACGAGAACAAGCGTCAATCCAAGGAGAAGGCGCTGGCCTATATGGGCCTGACGCCGGGTACCCGGATCACCGACATCACCCTCGACCGGATCTTCATCGGCTCCTGCACCAATGGCCGAATCGAGGATCTGCGCGAGGTCGCGCGGGTGGTCGGCGACCGGAAGGTACACGACGGCGTCTCGGCCATGATCGTGCCGGGTTCGGGCCTCGTGAAGGCGCAGGCCGAGGCCGAGGGTCTCGACAAGATCCTGAAGGCGGCGGGCTTCGACTGGCGCGAGCCGGGCTGCTCCATGTGCCTCGGCATGAACCCGGACAAACTGCGGCCGGGCGAGCGCTGCGCCTCGACCTCGAACCGCAATTTCGAGGGCCGCCAGGGTCCGCGCGGGCGCACGCATCTGGTCTCGCCCGCAATGGCGGCGGCGGCGGCGGTGGCCGGACGCTTCGTCGACATCCGGGAATGGCCACGGGGCTGAAATCGCGATTGACGGCGACGGCTCGGTTGCCTAAACGGAGCCGTCGCCGGCCGATAGCCGGCGGTATGCCCAGGTGGCGGAATTGGTAGACGCGCTGGTTTCAGGTACCAGTCTCGCGAGAGGTGAAGGTTCGAGTCCTTTCCTGGGCACCAATCGCTGAAATCGACGCTGATTTCATTGCGGTTTTTCCGCTCGAAGTCCCACCGGCTCTCTGAGCCTCGAAAAGTGGGACACTACCTGAGCCGAGGCGATCCAGATCGATCAGATGCATGGCGCCCCCAGCGAGCCGTTTCTGCTCGGCCCGGCGGGTGTAGTGCTCGGCCATCTTGGACGTTCTCCAGCCGAACATCGCCATCAGCTGCCGCTCAGTCGCGCCGTTCTCGGCCGCGAGGGTCGCGCCGGCCTTCCGAAGGCCATGGGCCGAACAGTGGGACAGGGCGGCCTCCCGGCACCGATCCTTGAACCAGTTACCGAATCCGTTCGACGTGAAAGGCTGGCCGCGCTCGGTGATGAGGAACGTCAGGGTCTGATTCGGGCATGCCTCGATCGCGGCACGCAGGACCGGCAGCACCGGGACTTCCAGCGTCATCGGCTTGGAATTCCGACCCTTGTGTTGCGTGTAGCGGAGCCAGGCCCCCTGCAGGTGCTGGCGGCCGAACAGCACCGCGTCCGATCGGCGACCGCCGGCGAACAGCAACAGGCAAAGGGCGAGGTAGGCGCGGCTGCCCGGCGGATGACGGACGATGAAGCCCTGCACCTCCTCGACGCTCCAGGTATGGAAGCCCTCCGAAGCCCTGGTGAAGTAGGTGACTTCCCGAGCGGGGTTGTGCTGTGCCAGGGCCACCTCGGGATGGATTGCCCATTTGAACACCGCCCGGATCGCCTTGATCGTGTTGTTGGCTCCGTCCGGCACAGCGACCTTGCGGTCGCGCAAGATCCGAATCGCGGCCGGAGTCAGGCGCGCTAGGGGGAAGTCGGCGAACACGGTATTGGCCCCGGGCTTCGTCGGTTCCTCATACGTGGCCTCAAGGAGCGCGCGGCGCCGGCGCTGGGTCACGGGGTCGAGGCCCTTGAACTTGGTCGAGGCGATGTACTGCTGGCAAAGCCATTTCCAGCTGTCGGCCTGCGTGGCGTGCCGATCGCGGGGCTTCTCCTCGGGCGTGCCGTCGAGCGCGGCCCGGTACGCTTCCATGAACGGTTGGGTCCACGGCACCCCCTGGATCCGGACCTTGGGCCAGCCCTTGCGGCGCAGGTAGACCCGCACGTTCCCGTGCCGGTCCACGTCCTCGACGCAGTAGCGAGGGAGCCGCCCCGGCATGTCGACCTCGATCCTCATACGGCGAGATCCCCCCAGGCGTCCGGTGACTTCGGAGCGGTCTCGTCGTCGCCATCATCGGGCAACGCGAAGAACGCGGCGTCAAGCCGGATCCGATCCCAGACAATGCGGGCGTTGATCCGCTTCGGCGGCGGCATGCGACCATCCTGACCATGACGTCGAACAACGAGGCCGAGACACCGAGGTAGGCGGCTGATTCGGTGCGCGACAGTCCGCGGGGCGGCAGCGAGCCCGGCAGCACGTCGGCGGGGTGGCGCTCGCGAGGCATGGCGCTATCGGCCTCCCGCGGCGAGCTTGAAATCGGACCGGGCGAGCGCGGCGTAGGCGGCCCAGATCTTGCGGCGATCGTTGGCGGCTACAGCGTTCGACGTGCAGCTCGCAGGCTTCAGGGATGCCGGGTCGGTCTCGAATCGGGCGAGGAGGCGACAGAGTTCAACCGCGCGCGGACCAGCCAGCAGTCGAGCGGTCGACCGGAGACCGCGAAGGCAGGCGCGGCGCCCGGCCTCGTCCAGATTGCTCCGGAAGGGCCCCCAGCGATCGGTGGTGGGGATCATCGGGCATCCCCCTCCCGGACAAAACGGACAAAGCGGACAAAATCTGGAATGTCCGACCCGTCCGAGTGAACTGGACATTTTGGACGGACAGGACACGAACACTAGAGAGTGTCCTGTCTGTCCATCCGGGCCACGAACCGCATCACGGGACATTGGCGATGACCCAGTAGTGGTCGAATCCGCTCATCTCGCAGCACCCGATCAGCCCACTCTCGGTGGCCGTCAGCACCGCTCGATCGAAAGCCTTCCGCTTGGCGTCGGACCTCTTGGCCTCGGTGTCGGATGCGGCCGCAGGGTAGCGAGCGACAAATTCGGCGCGGACCATCGCGGCCTCCGCGGCAACCTGCTCGGCACCCTCGTTCCCGAAGGGCCGGATTCGCTTACCCTGGCTGGCGACGGTCGCCTCGAGCGCCTTGCGGAAGAGGTGCAGCTTCTTCGGCCAAGGGTTGCGAGCTGGCGGCGATGCGTTTCCGCGCTCGCGATCCTGCCAGTTCACGACGCACGTCGTGACCGGCTCGTGATTGTAGGACTCGCCGATCTGCACCACGTCGAGGGTGTAGGGCGTCTCCATCCCGACTCGGCCGCCGCGGAGCTTCCGGAGAGCCATGCGCGTGTTGCTGACGTTTCCGGCCTCGTCGCGGTTGGCGAGAAAGGCCAACACCGTGTCGGCGGCGCCCTCTTTGGCCGAGCTCCCCCGAGTGCCGGTCTCGCTCGACTTCCCGAAGTGATCGACGCCCATCACGAAGGCGCCAGTCCCTCGACTAAGCGCCTGCATCGCATCCATCACCTTCTGGGTCTCGGCGGCGCTGTTCTCATCGTCGAATCCGGCTCCGGCAGCGATCGTGTCGATGATGACGAGGACGAGCGGCAGGTCGAATTCCTGGCGCAGACGGTCTCGGACTTCGTTCCCGACGGTCAGCAGCGTCGCGAGGGCACTCCGCTCGACGAGTCGAGGGCATTCCTCAATCCAGGCGAAGGGCAGGCGGTCGAGCGACATCGGCTGGCCCGACAGCGCCTCCATCTGAGTGAGCTTGCCTTCGATCAGGCCGCGCAGGCGGATCGGGATCTCGAAGGCGCCCTCCGGCGCGATAAAGAGGACGCCGCCCTGACGCTCCGTGCGGCGGTTGGCGAACTTGGTCAGCGTCATCACCGAAGCCGACAGGTCGAGCGCACCGAAGGTCTTGCCCGCCCCCCATTGTCCGGAAATCAGGCCCTTGCCGCTCTCGGGCACCAGGTCGCGGACAAGCCACCCGCGATCAGCGTGAGGATCCCCATCGCCATGCCAACGGATCTCGGGGATCTTAGACGTTGATGACGCCGGTTGCCCCTCGATCGGAGCAAACCGCCCTTCGTCGGGTTCGGTCTCGCGCTGTGCGCGCCGGAACGGATGGACCGTCGCCGAGGCGTCGAGGTCGGGTTGCTTCGGCGCGTCCATCACCGGTTCGCCCCCCGGATCGCATCGTTCAGATCGCAGCCGTGACGAGGACGGCAGATCCGCACCTCGTGCCCGGCCTCACTCCAGCGGATTCCGACTTCCTCGACGGCGTTCTCGCTCGCGGCCCCGGTCTCAGCGCAGATCGTCAGGGATGCGATGCCTGAGAGGATGGGGAAGGCCGCGATTCCGCCGACGCTGCCCGTAGCCCACATCGGCACGAGGCCGAGCGCCATGCCGGCCAGCGCGGATTCAATGCCCTCAGCCAGGGCGAGACCCATCGTCACCTCAGCGTCGGGGGTGAGCTTGATCGCGGCTCCGCCGGCGCGACCGAGCATCTTTCGGCCGACCTTGTACGCAGCGCCGGGATCAAGGCGGGTTCGATGCAGGCCGACGACGTCATCGGTGCGGATGTCCCGATAGGCGCAGAGCATCATCGGGACACGCTGACCTTCCCACGGCCCGGCGGGGTGAAATCGGATCGCGTGTCCGCAGACGCCGCGCGGCAGCTCGAGGCCGCGGTGCTTGTTCAGGTACGTCTCGACGAGGCTTCCGCGCGGATCGACTTGCGCCTCGCGCCAGATCCGCACGACGCGCTCGGCCTTGATCCGAGCTTCGGTCTCGCGGGCGACGCGCTGCTGTTCCCGAACACGTTCCTGATGGGCAAGCTCGCGCGGATACAGCGGCTGCTGGCGCTCGCGCTCCTCCCACCGGGGGAGGCCGCACTGCGCGTCGATGAAGTCGCGCAGGTAGAGCGGGTCGTCGCCCGCGAACGACGTGACGCTGTAGCCGTTGCGCTTGTCGGCCGCGGGCAGGATCCGAGCCGACATGTCGCCAGCGCGGTGCCCCGGGGCGCGGAACGAGACGCCGCCACTGATGACGCGGCCGCCCGGCAGGCAAGAGGCCGCACGATGCAAGTTCAGCACGCGCTCCGGCCCTCCATTTCGAGGCGATCGGTGAGGACGGCGAGGCGGTCGCCCTGGCGGATCGTGAGGTTGCCGTGCAGGCGGGCGACGTTGTTGAGGAAGCCCCGTTCCCACTCGTTCAAGCGCCACGCCCGATCCTGGCAGAACCGCACGCGGGCGCGGTTCTCAGAATCCTGACGGGGTGTGTAGGCCCGCTTCCAGGCGTAGATGCCGAACGGGCCGATGCATGCCTTATGAGTCGGGTTGAGGACAGGGGCGCTCATGCGGCAGCCCGCCGGGACAAGACGAACGGGGAATACGCAGCCACCCCGGATGGCATCGGGACCTTGCCCGACATGTAGGCATAGTCGCCGATCTGCACGCCGAGTGCGGGGCCGCCCTCGATGCTGAGATCGATCAGTTCGGCGTCGGGGTCGAGCGGCACCCAAGTCGGATCCGCGATGCTACGCGTCTCGACGGACAACCATGCGCTTCGGGGAAGCGGATAGATCCGACCGCGCCAAGCCCGGGGCGTGCTTCGAAAACCGGCCGACTTTTCCAACGCTTCGATCATGGCCGGCGTCCAGGCAGGACAACCCGCGACCACCTGAGGCCAGACGGCGAAATCGTCGGCCCGGAGCGTGAACCGGACGGTGCGCGTGTCGCCCCGACGCAACGCCGTCAACGATTCGTTGCTGTAGCCGGCCGCCGTCTTGTCCGGGATCGGCATGGCCGTGGCCCAGAGCAGATCAGGAGCAGGCCGTGACTTGAGAACGTTCCGCCCAGGCTGCAGTTCAGCCGCCTGCAGGATCCACGGCAGACGCACCGTGTCGGTGTAGTGGTAGACAGCCGCGCTCATCGCGCGGTCCTCCATGACTCGGGCACACCATGGCAGTGCTCGGCCTTGAGAGCCGCGACAGCGCGGCTCAATCCGGAGCGGGCGGCGAGATGTCGGACTTGAAGCGCGTGGGCCGCTGAGGCATATCCATTGGCGTCGGCTGCGAAAACGACACCGTTGAAGAGCCCGTGAGCGCCCGCGCCTGCGGGCTTCTTCATGTCTGCTTCCTGCTTGAGTGCGCCGGCCGCATCGACGCGGAAATGAGCGGCCCGCGAATGGCGGAAATAGGCAGCCTGCGCGGGACTGCTCATGCCATCGGCCCGGCGCTAACCTTGAATACGACGCAGAGCCGCGGCGCGGGCCTCAGGGCTGTCGAGGCCGAGCTGCTTGAGAAGGTGCTCAGTCGGAATACGGTACTGCGCCCCGACCATGAACGACGGCAGGGATCCGTCCTTAACTGCTCGATAGGAGGCACTACGGCCGACGCCAAGAACGCGCCCCGCCAGGACCGGATCGACGGTCGGCTTCGTCAAAACTTCCAGCAGATCGCGGTCCATACGCGGGTCCCCATTTCTGTCGCCATATGACGACATAACCCTATGGAGTCGCGCCCCCGCGCTTGTCAAACGGTTTCTGCTGCCGTACCACGACAAAACATCAAGCGGCACTGACGGGCACGCAATGACCGACGACGAGCCGAAGCGGAACAAGGGCGGTCGTCCCGCTAAGTATCCGGGAGAGGGTCGGCGCCCTACGCTCTCGCTGCGCGTCCGCGGCAGCCTCTATGACCAGCTTAAGAAGGCCGCTGAGGCTTCGGAGCGCACGATCAGCGAGGAGATGGAGTATCGGCTTGCGATCTCGTTCGTGACCGACGACACCGCTAAGTCTGCTGCGGCCGCGGCGCGTCAGGCTATTGATGAAGCTCAGGATGCCTACGCGGTTCAGGCCATCCATTCGACCTTGGAGGAATTGCAGGAAGATCTCGGCCATCCGTGGTCTCTCGCTGTCGCATTCCACATGGGTCAAAGCTTCACTGAATATTACCGCTTAATGAAAATGAATACAGCAGATGAATTATGGTTTGATAATCCGAATAATATGAAGGGGGCGGCTTCGTACATGCATAATGCCGTGGACAATCTGTTCGCGAACTGGAGCCTGATTAACTACCGCGTGTCCCTTTGGGGCCTGCTTCAAAAATACATGGCGAATATACTCCGGAAGAAGGCGGACGGCACTTATGTCCGCCGTGAAGCCGAGGACCAGGCGCGCCGCAAGACTGAGGAGCAAGTTGAGCATGAGGCATGAGCCTCGTGCAGGGCCAGGTTATCACTCAGGATTACAAGCTAACCTCATAGATAATCAGCGAACACGTTGCCCAATCCCGATGTGTTCCAGATTAGCACAACACAATTGCGAAGACGATCTAAGGTCTGACCGTAGCAAAGGCAGAAGCCATGACCGGTCGCGTGAAGTTTCCGAGCTACCTATATGTTCGTTTGGACCGCCCCCTGCGGGCGGCCATCGTCGGCGCGACCGAAGCTCAGGGCCTAACCGTCTCCGACTTGGCGCGTCGCGAGCTAGGTGCTGGCCGATACCGGTGATCGGCCTCAGCCCAAGATGAACACTCAAAAGGGCACGGGGGCATAGCCATAAACCGCGCCGAGCGCCGTGCCCGCGGCCGTTGGCAAGAAGCAGCATCCGCCGCCGCCCCCCCCCTCGACGCGGCGATGGCGCAGACGGCTGTCTTAGGCGATGCCTATGCGCGCTTCGCGGCGATGATGAACGCCACGGCCGTCAAGATGATCGAGGCGGGCGGCGCCACCCCGGCACAGGCTGCGGCCCTGGACCGTTGGGCTGTCCCGGCCGCAGTCGCCTTCCGACACGCGACCGCAGACCTCGAACGCCTGACTTCGCAGCTTCTCGGCATTGCCAGTCTGGAGGGCGGTCGCTGATGTCCCGCACCTTCAGCAGCGCCGGCGCCTTGGCGACCTACTTGGAAGGCGTCGCGCACAGCCTGCCCCAGGCCCACCAGGCCGCGCTGGACGACGCCACCACGTTCCTGCTGGAGAAGGTGAAGGCGATCCTGGGCAACTATCAGTCCGACCCGGTGTGGCCGGCCCTCGCCAAGGCGACCGGCGACGATCGCACCCGAAAGAGGTTCACGCTCGACGATCCGCTGCGCCGGACGGGCGAGTTCGCCGAGACCTTTTAGCGGCACGTCGAAGACCCGACCCGCGCCGAGGTCGGCAGCGACGACGAGCGGGCGGCCTGGTTCGAACTGGACACGTCCCGGATGCCGCCCCGCCCGGTTCTCGGCGCGGCCAAAGCCCAGAACGACCCACACCTTATCGAGATCGTCGGCCGCCGGATTCAGCGGCACATCGGCGGGAGGGACTAGTCGATGTCCGACATCTACAAGACCGCCCTCGCCCTCACGATGGAGGGCAAGCTTCAGAGCCAGCTTATGGAGGCTGTCTCGGCCCTTCGACTGTTCGATAAGCAGATCGCCGAGACGCAGGGCCGGCTCAACAAGTTGCATCTGGGCGGTGGCAGCGTGTGATGCCGCCGTCACCCTGCGCTCATGATCCGGTCCGAGCTCGTCATCCGCATCGCGGAGCAGAACCCACACCTTTACGCACGCGATGTCGAGGCGGTGGTTGATGCCATCCTCGATCGCGTTGCCGATGCCCTGGCGTCCGGCCACCGGGTCGAGCTACGCGATTTCGGGACTTTCTGCGTCCGCGACCGCGAGCCCCGCGCCAGCCGGAGCCCGCGCACCGGCGACAGGATCGTGGTCTCGGCAAGGGTTCATGTTCATTTCACATCGGACAAGGGGATGGAGGCGCGGCTCAATCGCCGGCCGCCCGATCCCGGTCCCGGACAGGAGGTGCAGCGCCTGCTGCGGGTCTCCTAACCGCTACCTCCTGCGCCGCCCCCGCATGCCTTTCCGCGCGATCCGCTGGCGCTCGCGCACCTCTGCTGGCACATCCGGGAAAGCCGTGGCCTCGGCCCGCATCTCGCTGAAGGTCAACCGGCGAGACGGCTTACCAGCACGGTGATCGGTCTGAGGGTCGCCCGAGGGGTCGACGGCTCGGATGATGCGGGTCTCGGGCTCGAACGGCTGCCGGGCCTCGGCGGTGGCGTAGCCGGGCCGCCGCAACAGGTGACGTTGGCGGCGGCGCTCGGCGCGCTCGGACGCGGCGATGTCGGCCTGGGCTCGTCGGTCCCGCTTCTCCTGCGCGGACAGTCCCTCGGCGGCGAGACGCTGGTCGAACTGGCGGCGTAGTAGGTGCTCGCGGGCGCTCCGGCCCTTGTCGGGTGTCTTCGGCAATTCATGGTCTCCGGCAATCGGGCCGGCGCCCCTCGAAATGCTTGTGGGCGCGGCGTCCGACCGTAATGCCAGCCCGCCGCGCACCGCGTCCATATTTTCATGTCGCGGTCCCGGCGCTCAAGGCATCTCAGACTGAAGTTCGCGAACCTTGGCGGCTGACCGGGCGCGCTCGTCAGCGACGCGCTGCTGCAACCGCTGCTGGCGGGTGCGCCGCTTGTCCGCCTGCGCTGGCGTCAGCGGCTTTATCGGTTTCACGATACCGTCCTCAAAGATTTCTTGCAGGGTCACGAGATTATTTAGGCTCTGGCCGGGGTGCAACAGGCTGCCGCGGCGCAAATTAAAATGGACACCAGCTGACCCGGCCCGGTATCCAAGACCACGCGCCGTTGCGGTGCGGATCACCTTCGATTTTAAATCCATACATTTTAGGGATCGATTATGACTGTCCTTAACTCAAGTCCTTACTTCCCAGAACAGGAAGTGCGCAACGACCTACCGCGCGCGACTTATTTTATGCTGGAGGCTTTCACTGAATTTGGCCACCACGACCTATTGGCACCGATTGAAGATGCCGAAGACGAAGGCAGCTTCGCGATTCACGTCGGCCTGCCCGATCGCCCCGCCCACCGCTACGCGCTCCGGCTCGACAGTTTCGATGCTGGCGTGGCCGTCCTGGTCGCCCTGAGAGCGTCTCATCCGGGCGCCGGCATGTGGCTTTCGACGGAGGAACTACTGGTGGAGATCAAGGGCGCCGACCTCTGGCATGGCGTCGTCGAGGCCCGGGCGAACTGCGATCCAATCGACATGGGTTGCGATTGGAACAAGCTTGCGGCCGCCCTCACCGCGAAGGCCGCCACCGGCACACCGATAACCGTGGACCCCTCCGCGCACCCGGTGATCGCCGGCGTCGCGGCGCGTCTCTGACCCCTGTGGAAGGAGGCACGCCATGACGATGACCCTCGACAGCGCCACCGTGGCCAAGATGCGGCAGAGCGCTCCCGAGATGCTCGCGATGGTCGACGCGACCCGCGCGCGCGGCAACCCAATGGTTCACGCTATTCATCTCCCTAACACTGGCGAGGTGTTCATCAGCGATGGACTAGGCCAGCCCTACCAGAAGGCACCCGGGCCGATCCGGGAGCTATTGACAGGCATCTCATGCCCCAACCCGAGCAAGCTGAACCCGCTGGCGTCGCGACGGGCTTTGAGAGATCCGGCCCGCAAGGCACGTCATGACGCGAAGGTCCTGGCGATGCTCATCGAGATTGTGGAGTACTATTCGCCCCGACTAGCGCAGCACCCGCGAGCGGACCGGGTCTTTGACATCATCGCTGCGAGCGTCGAGCGAAACCGGCCCATCCTGGAAGCCCAGCCTGACAATTGTTGCCGGTGGGACGTGATCGCCGAGAATGCCATCGACCTGCTGGAAAGCCTTCAGGCCGCCGAGCCCGGAGGCCAATCAGCCCCGCACGCGTGACAAGGGAACTCGCAGGATGACCCTGACCTGCGCGACGTGCGGGGGCTCGGGGCAGCCGATCAGGTCCCCGATCGCCTCGTAGGCTGCGAGCCAGCGATGGGCGAACCACAATAGCTCGTCGCTGGCTGCTTGCGACCCAAGCCGGTCGCCCGGATCGTCATCGGCGTTGCTCGATAGCGGACGTTCGTCGGCTGTCCGGCAAGTTCGGCTTGGGGTGGTGAGCCGTCATTGGGTTGCTGCCCGAAAGCCGACATTCCGCTCAGCGCCCATTCCCGCCGTTCGAACGGTTACGCCGGTTGCCGAGAAGCGGACAGCGCGAGGGGCTGACGCGGCAGCTCTTGCACCGGGATGCTCTCATCCCCGAGCGGCTGACCGATCCCGGAAGCGCAGCCAGCCGAACACAGCCGGCATGAACCACGCCTTGCCAGCGATCAGCGGGACCCACCGCGGCGGGCGGAAGTCGAGGGCCGAGCCTCCAGCCTGATCGCTCAAAACCTGATGCGCCGCCTTCCGCCCGGCCCATCGCGCCCACACCACGCCCGATCCGCAGTAGCCCGCGGCGTAGCGCCGGCCGTCTCGCGCGAAGATGCGAGGGATCATGTCGCGGTTCATAGCGACGTTGCCGTACCAGCTGTGCTCGATCGCGACGCCGTCAAGCTGGGGGAAGATGTCGCCGAGCGCGCGCCGCAGGCTCGCGGTCGGCCACTCGGCATCGCCGGCGATCGTCCCGTCGCGGCCGCCGAAGAGGATGCGTGTCCCGTCGGGCGAGGGCCGGTAGTAGTAATGGAGCTTGCGCGTCTCTGAATACATCATAAGGCTCGGCATCAATTCGCCCATGAGGTTGGCCGAGAGCGGCACGGTCGCGATAATGCGGCTGCGCACGGGCACGAGCCGGCTGCGCAGCCATCGGTCGAACCGGTCCGTGTAGCCGTTGGTGCCGACGATCACGTGGCTGGCGCGGACCGCACCCCGCGCGGTCAGGACCTCATAGCGCCCGGCCTCGCCGCGGATACCGAGAACGGCGGTCTCGCCGTGCACGAGGGCGCCCGCGTCTTGGACGAGGCGGAGCATCGCGGCGTGCAGTTTGGCCGGATGCAAGCCCCCGATGTCCATGCGGATGTTGCCGCCATGGTAGAACGTCGTACCGATGTAGCTGCGCTGCTCGCTCCGCGCGACCGGGTGGGCCTCGATGCCGAACGCGCCGCGCAGGTGATCGGCCTCCCGCGCCAGGCGGTCGTAGTCGGCGGCCCGGGAGGCGCCGGCGAAGCGGCCGACAAGCTTGAAGTCGCAGTCGATGCCTTCCTCGGCGATGAACCGATAAAGGTCCTCGCGCGCCGCCTTGGACTCGGCCACGAGGGCGGCCGCCCGCTCGGCGCCGAACCGCTTCGTCAACGCGGCGAGGGACGGGCGCAGATTTCCGCTCGTGATGCCGCCATTGCGAGAGGAAGCGCCCTCGCCGGGTCTCTGGCGGTCGAAGACCTGAACGCTGCGGCCGGCCCGAGCCAGCGTTAGCGCCGCGGACAGCCCAGTATAGCCCGCACCGACGATGACCACGTCGGAGCTGTCGCGCACGGGCATAGGGTCCGACGCGGCCAGAGGTGCCGCCTGCCACCAGTACGGCTCGCTCTTGATCATGGGCGCTCCCTTCGACGGCCGGCGAGACCACGCTCCGATCTCCGACGTGAGTATGCAAGCGCGGGGCTAGACCGCGGACCACCCCGGCAGCCCGCTGCGTGTGCGGGACGTCGCAAATGCGATCAGACTTGCCCGTGATTTCTACTAGCCGGGCAGTATTTCCTGCGCCTAAACTCCGCGCCGAGGTAATGGGAGCCCGCCGTGCCGAAGCTGTCTACGACACCGACGCGGCGCAGCCTCGTCATAGGCGGCACGGCATTGCTCGCCATGCCGGCCGTGATCACGAATCCCGCCCGGGCCGCCACGCAGCTGCGCGTGCGCACCCCCGGCGGCTCCTTCGACGAGATCAAGCGCCGGACGGTCTACGAGCCTTTCCTGAAGGAGACCGGCATCGAGATCGTGCCCGTCCCGAGCACGGTGGGCAAGCTGCTCGCCATGTACAAGGCCGGGCAGGTCGAGATCGACTGTATCGACACCGGCAACGACGCCAACCTCATGCTTGAGGAGGCGGGTGCCCTCGTCCCGATCGACTACGGCGCGTTTCGCTACACGAAGCTCGAGGACATCGATCCGAGCCTGAAGCTCCCCTATCAAGTCGGCTCGTTCGTGTACGCGTTCGTGCTGTGCTACCGCACGGACGTGTTCAAGCCCGGCTCCGAGCCGAAATCCTGGGCCGAATTCTGGGACACGCAGGCGTTTCCAGGGCCGCGCACACTGGCCGGCATCGAGTCCGGGGCCCCGAACCTCGAGATCGCGCTCCTCGCCGACGGCGTGGCGATGGACAA
Organism: Methylobacterium sp. GC_Met_3; assembly: GCF_026540775.1. Classification (NCBI taxonomy): domain Bacteria; kingdom Pseudomonadati; phylum Pseudomonadota; class Alphaproteobacteria; order Hyphomicrobiales; family Methylobacteriaceae; genus Methylobacterium; species Methylobacterium sp. GC_Met_3. Next base: position 21,975 of record NZ_JALNUL010000034.1, on the reverse strand, counting down.
GGTCTACCCCGTCGATATCGAGCGCGCCCTGAAATCCATGGGCCGGATCAAGCCCAGCGTGCCCAAGTTCTGGGACACCGGCGCGCTGTCAGCACAGATGATGGCTGACAAGGAGGCCGTGCTCGGCGTGCTTTGGAATACCCGCGCCCAGGCCTCCATCGACGGCGGCGCGCCGCTCGGCATCCAGTGGAACCAGAACCAGGTCCTGGTGCAGTCCTACGCCATACCGAAAGGGGCCAAAGCGCCCGAGGCCGCGCTCAAGTTCATCGATTACTCGATCAGCGAGGACGTGCAGAAGCGCTGGCTCGCCGAATACAAGGCGATCCCGGTCAACACCAAGGTCTACCCGCACACCTCGAAGCTCCTGCTCGATCCCGCGACCGGCACGCCCTGGACCGTGTCGAAGGGCTTCAAGAACGACATCAACTGGTGGTCGGCCAATCGAACCAAAGTGAGCCGCGCTTGGTCGAATTGGGTGCTGTGATCGAACGGGGCGCGACCGTGCCGGGCGCCGTCGGCCTCGCCCGCCCGCACGAGCGCTCGGCAGCCGCCATCTCGGCACCAGCCGGCAAGGCGCTGGAGCTCCAGGGGCTGACCAAGATCTACGGCTCCGAGACTGTTGTTGACCGCTTCGACACCCGCATCCAGGCGGGCGAGTTCTTCTCGCTGCTCGGTCCCTCCGGCTCGGGCAAGACCACGACCCTGATGATGGTCGCGGGGTTCGCGGCGATCGACGCCGGGCGCCTCCTGGTTGACGGGGTCGACCTCGCGGCTGTGCCCCCGGAGCGGCGGGGCTTCGGGATGGTCTTCCAGAACTACGCGATCTTCCCGCACATGGACGTGTTCGAGAACGTGGCATTCCCGCTTCGGGCGCGTGGGATGCCGAAGGCGCTCGTGCGCGAGCGGGTCGCAGCCGCCCTTGACCTCGTCCAGCTCAAGCACCTGTCCGACCGCTACGCGCGCCAGCTCTCGGGCGGGCAGCAGCAGCGCGTGGCCATCGCCCGGGCGATCGTGTTCCAGCCGCCCGTCGTGCTCATGGACGAGCCGCTCGGCGCCCTCGACAAGAACCTCCGCTACGACCTGCAGGTCGAGATCAAGGAGATCCAGCGGCGGCTCGGCATGACCGTCCTCTACGTCACTCACGACCAAGAGGAGGCGATGAATCTGTCCGATCGCGTTGCGATCATGAGCCGCGGCCGCGTCGAGCAGATCGGCGCGCCCCGCGACGTCTACGAGCGTCCGGCCAACGCCTTCACCGCCCGCTTCCTGGGCGAGGCGAACCTCCTACCGGGCGCAGTGGTGACGTCCTGCCCAGGCCGCGTCGCGTTTCAGCTCAGGGACGGGACAGTCCTGCACGCGGACGATCCGTCAACGCGCACGGCGGGGACTGAGGGTCAGCTGTTCGTGCGCCCGGAGAAGCTGACCCTGCACCCTTTAGCCGATCCGCCGCGCCACGGTGTCAACCGCCTGAGCGGCACGGTGCGGCGCGCGTCCTTCCTCGGCAGCGTCGTGCGCTACGCCGTCGAGACGGGCAGCGGCGCGCTCGTGACCGCCGACGCCCCGAACGTGGCCGCCCATCACCACCCGGAGCTCGGCGAGCGCGTCGCCCTCGCGTGGTCTCCGGCCGACACGGTCATCCTGCCGCCGGACGCAGCGTGATGGGGCGGGACCGAACGTGGCTCCTGCTCCTGCCCGCGCTCGGCCTGCTCGCGCTTTTGTTCCTCGGGCCGCTCGCTTGGTTCCTGGCGCGGACCCTGTTCGTCGAGACGGCGCCCGCCGAAGTGCCGGCGCTCTTCGTCGACGTCCTGACCGCGCGCTCGATGCAGGTCGCCGCGCTCACGACGCTCTGGGTCTCAGTCCTCGTCACGCTCGCGACCTTGGTGATCGGCTACCCGATCGCGTTCTACTTGGCCAACCGCCGCGGCTGGCGCGCCGCGCTCGTCGTGTTCTGCGTGATCGTGCCGTACTTCACCAGCGTGATCGTGCGGACCTACGCGCTGACCGTGGTGCTCGGCCGCAGCGGGCTCATCAACGAACTCCTGGGCGCGTCGGGGCTCGTCGGGGCGCCCCTGGCGCTCCTCTACAACACCTTCGGCATCGTGGTCGGCATGGCCTACGTGCTGCTGCCCTACATGGTGCTCACGCTCTACGCGACCATGAAGGCAATCGATCCCGGCCTACTGCGGGCTGGGCGCGCGCTTGGAGCTAGCCCGCTCTACCTGTTTCGGCGCGTTTATTTCCCGCTGTCCGTCCCTGGTGTGGTGTCGGGCTCGCTCATCGTCCTCATCCTGGCGCTCGGCTTCTTCATCACGCCCGCGCTGATGGGCGGCCCCGGCGACGTCACCGTCGCGATGCTGATCGAGCGGGCGGTCGAGATCCTGATCGACTGGCCGAGCGCGGCCGTGATGTCGGTGGTCTTGCTCGTCGCAACCCTGATCCTTTTCGCGATCTATGCCCGGGTGACGGATCTGCGCCGCATGATGGGGGCCTGAAGCGTGCGCGCCGCGCTGCCGCTGTTCGTCGGATGCGCCTGCCTGCTCCTGATCCTGCCGATCGGCATCGTGGTGGTGCTGGGCTTCAGCGGCGGCACCCTCCTGCGCTTCCCGCCCACCTCCCTGTCGCTGCGCTGGTTCGCGGCCTTCCTCGGCGATCCGGCCTGGCGTGCCGCGCTGTGGTCGAGCCTCGCGATCGGCGGCGTGGCCTGCGTCGTCGCCACCGGGGTCGGGTTCCTGGCGGCCTACGCGCTCGTGCGCGGCGCGTTCCCGGCCAAGCGGCTAATCCTGGCCGTCGCACTCCTGCCGATCGTCTCGCCGACCGTCGTCACGGCGATCGCCATGTACTACGCGTCCGCGCGCCTCGGGCTGGTCGGGAGCGTGGTCTGGGTCGGCCTGTGCCACGCGGTGATCGCCTTCCCGGTCGTCCTTCTGATCCTGTTGTCTGCGCTGCAATCCGTCGATTTGCGCCTGGAGCAGGCGGCCCTGAGCCTCGGCGCGAGCCGCGCGCGGACGCTGCGCACGATCGTCGTGCCGCTCGCCGCACCCGGCCTCGCCTCGGCCGCCCTGTTCGCGTTCCTGACCTCCTTCGACGAGCTCATCATCTCACTCTTCCTCACCAACGCGGCCACGCAGACCCTGCCGGTGCGCATCTGGAACAGCCTGCACATGCAGGTCGAGCCGACGGTGGCGGCGGTCAGCGCGTTTCTGATCGGCGTCACGGGCGTGATCCTGGCCGCAGACGCGCTCCTGCGCCGGCGCCGGGCCACATGACCCCATGCCCGGTTCTCGCCCCGCTCCCACGATCCCGCCCGCACCGTGCGGGCGACGCGCGCGGTCCGCGATCGCCGGAGCGGGATCCAAACGCTATCCGTCCGACCAAGCACGGTCGAACCACCGCCTGTCCTCGGCCGCCGGAGACGCCGCATGAGCGATGAGAACACCGCGATCGTCCTCGGCGCGGGCGTGGTCGGGCTGTCGACCGCGCTCTACCTCCGGCGCGCCGGCCGGAATGTCACCGTGATCGATCCGCTGCCGCCGGGCGGCGGCGCCTCCTACGGCAACGCCGGCATGATCAGCGCCGACACGGCCTCGCCGATCGCGATGCCCGGCATGCTGCGCCAGGTGCCCGGCTGGCTCCGGGACAAGAAGGGACCCCTCGTCGTTCACCCCTCCTACTTGCCCACCGCGCTGCCCTGGCTGATGCGCTGGATCAAGGAGGGGCGGATCGAGCGCGTCCTAGCGATCTCGGACGCGCTGCGCGCCCTGCACAAGGACGCGTTCGCCTGCTGGCAGGACCTAATCGGACCGCAGGCGTTCGGCGAGCTCGTTCGGCGTACCGGTCAGATCCAGGTCTGGGACGGCGAGGGCGAGAGCGCGGGCGCGCGGGTCGAGCGGCAGATCCGCGAGCGGCACGGCATCGAGGCGCAGGTACTCGGGGCCGACGACCTGCAGCAGATGGTGCCCGGCATCTCCCGCGCCGTGCGGCGCGCGCTCCTCGTGCCCGGCAACGGCTACACGATCAGCCCCGCCCGGCTCGTCGGGGCCCTGGCCGAGCGTCTGCGCGGAGAGGGCGGCACGATCGTGGCCGAGCGGGCCCTGAAGCTCATACCGCGCGAGGGCGGCGGCTTCACGGTCTGGACCAACGTCGCGAACCGCGTCGCCGCCGACGTCGTAGTCGCGGGCGGCGCGTGGTCGAAGGCGCTGCTCGATCCGCTCGGCGTGCGCGTGCCGCTCGAGACCGAGCGCGGCTACCACGCCATGCTGCCCGCGCCCTCGATCGAGCCGCGCTACACGATCAGCTACAAGTCGCGCGGTTTCGGGGTGACGCCGATGGAAGGGGGCCTGCGCGCGGCCGGAACGGTCGAGTTCGCGGGCCTCGACGCCCCGCCGGACGAGACCCGCGCCCGGATCCTGGCTGAGCACGCGCGTGCGCTCTTTCCCGGCCTCACTCACGGGGAGCCGCAGCTGTGGCTCGGTTTCCGCCCCTCACTCCCGGACACGCTGCCCGTGCTCGGTCCGGTCCCGCAGCAGCCGGGCCTGCACCTGGCGTTCGGCCATGGCCACTACGGAATGACCGCCGGCCCGCCGAGCGGGCGCCTGGTCGCCGCGCTTCTGGCACGGCGCGCGGCCCCGATCGATCCGGCCCCTTACGCCGTCGGCCGCTTCGCGTCCTGAGCGCAAGTGCGGCCGCTCGCCCTGAGACGGATCCAGCGGCGATGACGCGGCGAGACCTCAAGCGGAGGGTGAGGCCGCCTCAGGAGGCCGAGCGCGTTCTCGCCTCGTTCGCGGCGGGTATCGAACCCTCAGCCGCCGGGCCGATCGGACACGGCTTCCGGGAAGTAGAGGTCGCGCCACGACGCGGGCGCACTCGCGATCATGCCGGTGCGCGCCATGAAGTCGGCGAACGTCATCACGTTCTGCGGGGTGAGGCTCCAGTTGGTCCCGGGCTCGTCCAGGACGCGCGCGGCGACCGCGAGCGGCAGCTTGGATCCGGTGGCGGCGATCCAGCCCGCGATCGCACCGCGCGGGTCCGCCGCGATCGCCGCCTCCGCCTCCTTCAGGGCCGCCACGATCGCGCCGAACAGCTTCGGGTTCTCGTCATGGAATCGGGTCGTCGCCAGGACGTTGGCGTAGCTGTGCGGCCCGCCCATCACGGCGAACGAGCTGAACAGTCGGCGCATCCCGGACGCGGCGAGCAGCTGGTCTTGGAAGGGCGGCGTGCTGACGACGCTCTTCACGGTATCGACGCCCGCCAGCATGCCCGTGGTGGCGTCCGGCTGGCCCATCGAGAACAGTAGGGGATCGAACCGGGAGACGCTCGCCTCGCCCAGGGTCTGCGCGACCGCCATCTGCAGCAGGACGGCGTTGATCGTGCCCTTGCCGCCCGGGGTGGCGATCCGATCGGTGTCCTTGAAGTCCCGGATGGAGGCGATCGCCGGGTCGCGGGTCACGAGATAGAGCGGCACCGCGCCGATCGCCGCGATGCCCTTCACCGCCTGGCGCGAGCCGCGCGTGCGCGCCCAGACGATGAGCGCCCCCGGGATGCCGGCCGCCGCCACGTCCGCGCTTCCGGACAAGAGCGAGGAGATCATCGTGTCCGGCCCGCTGAAGGTGAGCCAGTTGACCTTGACCTCCGGCAGGCCCGCCTCGCGGGCGTGCTTCTCGATCAAGCGGTCGCGCTCCATGATGATGAGTGGCAGGAACGCGATCGAGAACTGCTTGGCGATGGCGATCTCGGTCTTCTCAGCCTGCGCCGCACCGGGCAGGCCGGCGAGCAACGCAATCAGCGCCGCGGCGACCACCCGCCGCCAGGGCCAGCGATGCGTTGACGTGAAATAGGACTCAGCGAACGCCATCATCCTCGAACCCTCCGATCGCTCCGCGAGGCTACGCGCCCCAGACATCGCCGAGGAAGCGAACCCAGTTCTCGCCCATGACGCGCCGGATGCGAGACTCCGGCCAGCCGCGCGCCTCCATGGCGGCGGTCAGCGCGCCGTAGCTCGCGTAATCGACAAAGGCCGCGGGCCGGCGCTGCGGCGCGAAGGTCGTGAGCTGGCGGGCGTAGCCCTTGTCATGCGTCCAGTAGGGCGGGTCGGCCTCGGTGTAGTCCTCCCAGTAGATCGACCACGCTTCGTAGCGCTGCCGGGCGTCGGTGCCGAAGCCGACGCCCTCCTCGCCCACGACGCCGATGATGTGCTCGACGACGTCGAGGAAGTCGTCGAGCGTCGCGTCCATGCCGCGCGCCAGAAACGTGGTGAAGAAGGTCACGCCGACGAACCCGCCCTTCTCGGCGATGGCGCGGAGCTGGCCGTCCGACTTGTTGCGCGGATGATCCTTCAAGGCCCGCGCGGCCACGTGGGAGTAGCAGACCGGCAGGCGTGAGGCGGCGATGGCCTCCTCGGAGGTCTTGGGCCCGACATGCGACAGGTCGATCAGCATGCGCACGCGGTTCAACTCCGCCACGACCTCGTGGCCGAAGCCTGTGAGGCCGGAGTCGCGCGCCTCGTAGCAGCCGCAGCCGATGAGGTTCTGCGTGTTGTAGGTCAGCTGCACGACGCGCACGCCGACGTCGTGGAATAGCTGGATGAACGGGATTTGGTCCTCGATCGCCGACGCGTTCTGCCAGCCCAGGACCACGCCGATCCGGCCCTCCCGCTTGGCGGCGCGTAGATCGGCTGCGGTGAGCACCGGGCGCGCGAGGTCGGCGTTCGCAGCGAGCGACATCTTCCAGCGCGCGATGCGCTCCATGGTCGGGCGGAACCCCTCCCACACCGAGCAGGTGAAGTTGGCCCCCGTCAGCCCACCGGCCCGCATGAGCTCGAGTTCCCGGCGACCGCCGGAGGTGAGGACGAGGCCGTCGAAGACGAGCAGGTCGGGATGAAGGTCAGATGCAGCCACGGAGCTCCTCGCGCGTGGGTGTGAGGGGATGCGAAAGCCCCGCTTCCGCGCCCTCGGACGATTCGAGCCTATCGCGAAGGTTCGCCGCGCTGTGGCGAACGGCGCTCCCCGCGCGCACCCTGAATCCCGCGGCGCGTTCCAAGAAGCATGCCTACCCGGTTCGACCGCTCGCCGAAGTTCGGCAACTTGGTCTCGGCGGAAAGGATCGTGCTCGGCCCCGCCTATCCTTCCATCACGACGGGGCCGTCCGGCACCAACGCCCCCCGGCGTCGCCAGCGCAGGTAGAGCTGTCCGAGGATCAGGATGGCGCAGACGGTGAGGAAGGCGGCGCTGATCGGGCGCTCGACGAACACCGTCAGGTCGCCCTGCGACAGCAGCATGGCGCGCCGGAAGTTCTCCTCGAAGCGCGGCCCGAGCACGAAGCCGAGCAGGATCGGGGCCGGGTGGAAGCCGAGGATCAGCAGCAGGTACCCGAAGATCCCGATCACCAGCGTCTCGCCGACGTGGAACAGGCTGCTGCTGGTCGAGAAGACGCCGATGCACACGAAGAACAGCGCGCTGGGATAGAGGTAGCGGTAGGGGATCGTCAGCAGCTTCACCCAGATGCCGATCAGGGGGACGTTGAGCCCCATCAGGAGAATGTTTCCGACCCAGAAGCTCGCGATCAGGCCCCAGAAGATGTCTGGGTGCTGCGAGATCAGAAGCGGGCCCGGCGTGATGCCCTGGATGGTCAGGGCGGCGAGCAGCAACGCCATCACCGCGTCCCCCGGGATGCCGAGGCTCATGGTCGGGATGAAATCGCCCTGGACCGAGGAGTGCGTCGCGGTCTCGGGCGCCGCCACGCCCTCGATCGCGCCCCGCCCGAAGCGCTCGGGGGTGCGCGAGATCTTCTTCTCGGCCGCGTAGGCGACGAACGAGGCGATGGTCGGGCCGGTGCCCGGGATGAGCGAGCACAGGCTGCCGATCAGCGTGCCGCGCAGGATCGGCAGGGCGGAGCGCTTCAGGTCCGCCCCGCTCGGGCGCATGTCGCGCAGGCGCACGCTCGCGCCGCCGCGCAACGGCTCGACCTTGTTCACGCTCTTGAGGAACTCCGCGATCCCGAACAGGCCGAGCGCGAGGGCGACGATCTCGACCCCGTCGGCGAGCTCGGGCAGGCCGAAGGTGAAGCGCTCGTAGCCCGACGTGACGTCGGTGCCGAAGATGCCGAGCAGGAGGCCGAGCGTCGTCATGGCGATGCCCTTCAGCGCCGAGCCGCGGGCCAGCGTCGAGCCGGCGAGCAGCCCGAGCAGCATCAGCGAGCACACGTCGGCGGGCCCGAACTTCAGCGCCGCCCGCACGAGGAGGGGGGCGAAGAAGATCATCATCACGATGCCGAACGAGGCGCCGAAGAAGCCGCCCATCATGGTGATGCCCAGCGCCGTGCCGCCCTTGCCCTGCTTGGTCAGGGGATAGCCGTCGAGGCAGGTCACCGCGTGCGGCGGATGGCAGGGCAGGTTGAGCAGGATCGAGCAGATCGCGCCCCCGTACTGCGCCCCGTAGAAAATGCCCGACAGCATCAGGATCGCGGCCACCGGCGGCATGGCGAAGGTGAGCGGCAGCAGGATCGAGATCGCCGCCATCACGCCCATCCCGGGCAGCACGCCGACGATGTTGCCGAGCAGGACCCCGGTGAAGCAGGCCAAGAAATTGGTCGGCTGGAGGGCGACCTCAAAGCCGTGGGCGAGGTCGGTGAGCGCCGTGCCGATCATGACTGCCCCCAGGCAAACGGCGGCAGCTGGATGTGCAGGCCGTAGTAGAACAGGGCGCAGCCGAACGCCGCGATCAGGGTCGCGAGGAGGGAGGCACCGCGCACCGTCGAGGTGCGGTCGCCCATCGCCGACAGGAACACGCAGGCGAACGTTGCCGGGAACAGGCCGGCGGTCCGGGCGAGCAGCAGGAAGGCGAGCATCCCGCCGATGATGCAGGCCCAGCCGCGCCATTCGGGTCGGCTGAGGTCGACGCGGTCGTGGTCGTGCGCGTCGGCGGCCGGAGCCTCCGACAGCCCGATGCCGAGGCCGCAGGCCACGAGGATCACGCCCATGGCCAGCGGGAAGGCCCCCGGCCCGATCGCCGCCATCGTGCCGAGGCCGTAGCTGGCCGATTCCGCGACGGCCCCCAGGCCGATCAGCGCGGTCAGGGCGCCAGCGTAGCGCTCCCTGTGCAGTTGGATCGAGTGAAGCACGCGTCCCTCCGGTCGACCTGGCTTTTTTTATTCTTGCTCGTGCGAAGCCCCCGGGCGTCGCGGGGCCGCGCGATCTGTCAAAGAAGATCAGACGTAGCAGGGACCGTCGATCAGCGGATTGGCAGCGAGGAAGCGCTCGTCGACCTCGACGCCGAGGCCCGGACCGTCCGGCGGGCACACCTTGCCCTCGGCGTCGAGCCGGTAGGGCAGACCGACCACGTCGTCGCGGAAGGGGTTGTGCCGAGCCACGTCCCCCTCGAAGTAGCCGGGGTTGTCGACGGCCGCGAGCAGGTGGAGCGTCGCCACCATATTGATGCCGGTGGCCGAGGTGTGCGGGTTGATCGAGATCTTCCACGCGGAGGCGAGGGCGGCGATCCGCATCGTCTCGGTGATGCCGCCGGTCTTCGACAGGTCGGGCTGGACGAAGCCGAGATAGCCGGCCTGCAGCGCCTGCACGAACTCGTAGCGGGTGAAGTGATTCTCGCCGGCGGCGAGCGGCACGGTGCCGAGCCGCGCGGCCTCGCCGTAGCTGTAGGCGTCGTGGGGTGGGAACGGCTCCTCCAGCCACGCGACCCCGGCCGCCTCGAACGCCGGCATCACCCGGCGAACGTCGTCGACCGTGTAGCCGGTGTTGGCATCGACTAGGATCTCGACGTCGGCGCCCAAAACCTCGCGCACCGCCTCGACCCGGGCGATGTCGCGCCGGGGGCTGTCGCCGACGCGCAGCTTCACCGCCCGGTAGCCGGCAGAGACGTGGGCGCGCGCCTCGTCGGCGAGCGAGGCCGGCTCCTGCCAACCGAGCGAGATGCCGCCTGCATAGGCCGGCACCGCGCGGGGGCCACCCCCGAGCAGCCGGTAGATCGGCCATCCGGTCGCCTTGCCGCGGATGTCCCACAGGGCGATGTCGAGACCGGACAGCGCCATCGCGGCGGCCGCGCCCATGCCGTGGCTGGCGAGCTGCATTCGGTAGACCCGGGCCCAGACGCCGTTGACGTCGAGGGGATCCATGCCGAGGACGAGCTCGGACAGCGTCGTGTCGATGAGCTTGGCGATGGCGCCCGGGCAGCGCCCGTGATGGGCCTCGCCCCAGCCGACGAGGCCTTCGTCGGTCTCGACCTTCACGAGCACGGCGTCGCGCTTGACCGCGCGGCCGATGCCGAGGCGGACGTTCTGACCTTCGGGGACCCGAAACGAGATCGGGACGGACTGGATGCGGGTGATGCGCATGGGTTCTCTCAGGCGGACAGGATCTCGGGGTTCACGAGGTTGCGCGGTCGCTCGCCGCGCAGGATGCGCAGCATCTCTTCGACGGCGCCGACGCTCATCGCGCGTGAACTGGTCTGCGTGATGCCGGCCACGTGCGGGGTCAGCAGCAGGTTCGGGCAGGCCAACAGCGGGTGGTCGGAGGCCAATGGCTGCGCGTCGAACACGTCGAGCGCCGCCCCGGCGAGCGCGCCGGAATGCAGGGCGGCGGCGAGCGCGGCCGCGTCAATCACGGGCCCGCGGGCGACGTTTATGAGGATGGCATGCGAGCGCATCCGGCCGATCAGCGCGGCGTCGACGAGGCCGCGGGTCGCCTCGGTGAGCGGGCAGGCGATCACCACCGCGTCGCTCTGCGCGAACAGGGTCTCCAGGTCGACCGCCTGGACGAGACCGCCGAGCGTCGCGCCGCTGCGGGAGGCGCCGAGCACGCGCAGGCCGAAGCCGTGATGGGCGATCCGCGCGACGCGGCCGCCGATCTCGCCCAAGCCCAGTATCCCGAGGGTGCTGCCGCCGAGCTCGGCGAGGCCGTCGGCGATCGGTCGCACGGCGCCCCATCCCTGAGCGCGCAGGCCGCCGTCGAGACGCCAGACCTGGCGGCGCAGGTGAAACAGCGCGGCGAACACGTACTCCGCCACGGCCTGCGTGTTGCTGCCGGGTAGGTTGGCGACCGGAATGCCCCGCGCGGTCGCCGCCGCGACGGGGATCATGTCGAGGCCGACGCCGTGGCGGACGATGCCGCGCAGCCGCGTCGCGCCGTCCAGGATATCGTCGGGCAGCTTGACGCGCACCACGAGCCCCTCCGCCTCGGCGATGAGCGCCCGCAGGGTCTCGGGGCTCGGGTCGGGGGCGGTGACGGGGCGGGCATGGACGGCCAGCATCGCCTCCGCCTCCGGATGGATCGGGTTGGTCAACAGGACCACGGGGCGCTCGGTCATGGACCTTCCTCGACGATGGGGCTGATCAGGCTGCCCAAACCCTCGACCCAGGCGGTCATCGTCGTGCCGGGCCGGATCCAGGCCGGCGGTTGGCGCAGTGCCGCGATCCCTGCCGGCGTGCCGGTGGCGATCACGTCGCCCGGTTCCAGCACCGTCTGCCGCGACAGGTGGGCGACGAGGTCGGCCACCGAGAACAGCATTCGGGCCGTGGTGGAGTCCTGCAGGCTCACCCCGTCGATCGACAGGCCAATCCGCAGCGTCTGCGGGTCGGGGACCTCATCGCTGGTCGCGAGATAGGGGCCGAACGGGCCGAAGGTCGCGATGTTCTTGCCCGGGCCGAAGCCGTCGCGGCGGATCAGCTCGCTGGCGCTGACGTCGTTGAACACGCCGTAGGCGCAGACATGGGCCAGAGCGTCTTGCGCCGCGACATGCTCGGCGCGGCTGCCGATCACCGCGGCGATCTCGGCCTCGTAGGTGCAGCCGCCGATGCCCGGCGGCAGCACCACGGGCTCGCCGGGACCGATCACCGTCCACGGCTCCTTCATGAACAGGAACGGCTCGGCCGGATGGGGCGCGCCGCGCTCGGCCAGCGCGTCCACGTAGTTGTGCGCGATCCCGAAGATCCGGCCGGGCTTGGGCAACGGCGCGCGCAGGCGCACCGATCGCAGAGGTAGCTGTGCCGCCTCCGGGATGGCGTGATCGCGCAGGCGGGCTGCGGCGGCGGCCAATCCTGAGCGGATCAGGTCGAGGACCTGCGGCGGAGAGCCGGCGAGCGCCGACTGCAGCGCAGGATGGGCGAGGTCGACGACCATGTCGTCCGGCCCGCTGGCGTCGCCCAGCAGGATACCCGCCCGCTCCGCGCCGTCGCTCGTGAAGGTGACAAAGCGCATCGCGGTGTGCCTCAGGCGGCGCGGTAGCGGTCGATCACGGCGCGGTCGACCTCGACCCCGAGCCCCGGCGCGGTGGGGACCGCCACTTTGCCGCCGACCTGCCGGATCGGCTCGAGGGCCAGGTGATCCCGGAAGGGGTTCTCCTCCTGTTCGAACTCGAGCATCGGCGCGACCGAGAACAGGCAGGGGGGCTGATCGGGGATCGAGGCGAGGAAGTGGATGGTCGCGGCCAGGCCGACCACCGAGCCCCAGGCGTGGGGCACGCATTCGACGCCGTGCGCCGTCGCCATCGCGGCGATCTTCTTGCACTCGGTGATGCCGCCGGCCGCGCACACGTCCGGCTGGACGATGTCCATCGCCTTGCGCGCGATGGCGTCGCGGAAGCCCCAGCGGGTGAACTCGTTCTCGCCGCCGGCCACCGCCATGTCGAGGGCGCGGGTGACCTCGACGTAGCCGTCGAGATCCTCCGGCGAGATCGGCTCCTCGAACCACTCGATGCCGAGTTCCTCCAGCCGCCGACCCATGCGGATGGCGGTCGGAACCGTGAGCGAGTGGTTGGCGTCGACCATGAGCCGGATGTCCGGCCCGACCGCCTCGCGCACCGCCGCCACGCGGGCGATGTCGCGCTCGATCGAACCGAGGCCGATCTTCATCTTCACGGCCTTGAACCCGGCCTCGACGTAACCGCGCGCCTCCTCGACCGCCTCCTCGACGAGGCGGTCCATGTCGGTGAAGTACAGGCCGGTCGCGTAGGCGTCGACGCTGGTGCGGAAGGCGCCGCCGATGAGCTTGTGCACCGGCTTGCCCACACTCTTGCCGATGATGTCCCACAGCGCGATGTCGATGCCGCTGATCGCGGCGATCGACATGCCCTTCGGCCCGTAATCCTTGATCCGGTTGTAGAGGTCCTCCCAGACGACCTCGACGTCGAACGGGTCCTGACCGATCACCCGGGGCGCGAGTTGCGTGTCGATGAACGCCTTGGCCACCGCGGACGGCCCGTAGCACTCGCCCCATCCGACGATGCCGTCCGCCGTCTCGATCTCGACGAGGCAGGTGCCGCGGGTCTTGTACAGCCAGCCGCGCGAGGAGGTGAACGGCCGTTTGATCGGCGTGGTCACCACATGGCAGGTGATGGTCTTGATCTTGGTCACGCTATCCGTCCCAGTCGTTATTCAGATCGTTCGAGCGCTCGGAGTGGCAGGTCGGCTCAGGATTTGAAGACCTTCTCGGCCACGACCTTGATCGACTGCTCGACCCGATCGACCTCGGCGGCCAGCGCGTCCCCGGTCAGCGGCGCGGTCAGAAAGGCGTTGCGCTCGGCAAAGTCCTTGAAACGCTGGTCCCCGATCGCGGCGCTGAAGCCGTCGATCAGCTTGGTGCGCACCTCCGGCGGGAGCTTGGCCGGGGCGACCACGTAGGCCATCTGCACCACCGGGCCGAACGGGAACACGTCGTAGCCGCGCTCCTTGAAGGTCGGCACGTCGGGAAACTGCCGGAGGCGCTCGTCGGCGAACACGCCGAGCGCGCGCACGAGGCCCTGCTGCAACTGGCCGAGCGACTCGGCGGGCTTGAGCACCGCGGCCTGGATCTGCCCGCCGGCAAGGTCGGTGATGACCTTGGCACCGCCCGTGTAGGGCGCGTTGATGTAGGCGACGCCGGCCGCCCGGGCGGTCATCGAGGCGAAGATGTGATTGAGGTTGTAGTTGCCCGGCGTGCCGATCGACACGCTGCCCGGGTTCTTCTTCATGTGGGCGAGGAAGTCGTCCAGCGTCTGGTGCGGGCTCGATCCGGGGACGAGCAGCATCAGGGGATCGATCGACACGCGGGCGATGTGGGTGAACTGATTGCTCTTCAGGGGCGTCTTGCCCTCGGCCATGTAGGCCAGCGTCGAGCTCGTCCCCATGCCGAGCGTGTAGCCATCCGGGTTGGCCGTCGCGACGCGCCGCATCCCGATCGTGCCGGTGGCGCCGGGCTGGTTCTCGACGATCATCGTGATGCCGCGCTCCTTGAGGAGCGGCTGAAGTCCGCGCGCCAGGATGTCGTTCGAGCCCCCCGCGTTCCAAGGCACGATGAAGGTGACCTCGCGCGCCGGGAAGGTCGACTGCGCCATGGCGGTCCGTGCCCCGAGGACACCCAGGGCGAAGCTTCCGACGAGGCTGCGGCGGGTGATCATGGCGTTCCTCACGTCTTCGTTGTTTGTTATAACGATGGTATGCGGGTACGTTGTCAAGCGGGGTCGAATCCCGCGGCATCGGTCCGGCTCGATCTGTGCCGCGTGGGCTGCCGAGGGGCTGGGGGGCCAACATCATGAGGCACGTCGAGCGGCTGCCGCTCTGGGATCAGGCCTATGCCGAGCTGCGGACCGCCATGCTCGGCGGACGGTTCGGGCCGGGTGAGCGGATCCTCCTGCGCGAGGTGGCGGCCGAACTCGGCATCAGCCTCACGCCGGTCCGCGACGCGGTCAACCGGCTGATCGCCGAGCACGTGCTGGAGCGTGGCAGCTCGGGGCAGGGGGGTGGCGCCGTGGTCCCGCGCATGAACGTGGAGCGTTTCGACGAGTTGCTGACGATCCGCTGCGACCTCGAAGGTCGGGCCGCGGCCCGCGCCGCCGAGCGCGCAGTACCGGACGACCTGAGTGTCCTCGACGCGCTGCTCGCCGAGATGAAGGCCCTGATCCGGCAGCAGAGCCTCGACGCGTATCTCGATCTGCACCGGCGCTTCCATTTCGAGCTCTACGCCCTCGCGCGTATGCCCATCCTGGAGGGGTTGATCGAGAACATCTGGCTCAGGTGCGGCCCGGTCCTGACCTACGTCATCCCGGACTACGTGCTGCTTGAGAAAGGGAGCGACCTGCACACCGCGGCACTCTCGGCCCTGCGCACGGGCGACGCGGAGGCGGCAGCCGCCGCGATCCGGCAGGATATCCGCGAGGCGGGCCAGTACATCGCCGGTCTCGCCGACGCCGCCGGGCTCATCGAAGACCCGGCGGCGAGCCGCCGGCCGCGGGCGCACGCGGCGTCGTGACTTGTATGGGCGCGCCCCTAAGTCAGGACCGCCTTTGTCTTCGCGCGGATGAGTTCGTGGTCGATCTCCGCGCCGAGCCCGATCCCCGTGGGCGCGTGCACCATGCCGGCTGCATCGATCGCGATGTCCGCGGCGAGGCCGTACTTCTGCGCCGCATCCGGCAGCAGCACCTCGAAGAACTCGGTGTTGCGGATCGCCATGACGACGTGGAGGTTGGCGACGTTGTTGAGCGAGTTGCCGCCGTGGTGAACCTCGAAGTTCATCCCGAAGGCCTCCGCGAGATGGGCCGCCTTGACGAGCGTGGTGATGCCGCCCTTCACCGCCACGTCGCCGCGCAGAAAATCGGTGGCGCGCTGCAGGATCCAGGGCGCGTAGGACTCGAAGCCGGCCTGCGGATACTCGGTCGCCATGATCGGCACGTCGAGCTTGGCCTTGAGCTTGACGTAGCCGTAGAGGTCGGAATCCGCGAGCGGATCCTCGTACCAGTAGTAGCCCGCCGCCTCGATCGCGCGGCCCACCCGCAGCGCCTGCTCGTAGGAATACCCCCAGCAGGCGTCGAGCATCAGCGTGAACCCGTCACCCATCCCGGCCCGCACCGCCTCGCAGATCGCGATGTCCTCGCGCCAGACTTGAGGCGGGTGGATCTTGTAGGCGCTCCAGCCGGCGTCGCGATACGCACACGCCTGCTCCACGTAGGCCGTGGCCCCCTCGAGGATCTGCGAGCTGGCGTAGGCGGGCACGCGGTCGCGATAGGTGCCGATGAGCCGATGGATCAGCAGTCCCGCGGCCTTGCCGGCGAGATCCCAAAGGGCGACGTCGAGCGCGCCGATCGTTCGGACGGAGGCCGCGCGCACGCGGGCCCACAGCTCTTGGTTCAGGCGCTCGCGGTCGAGGGGATCTCGCCCGATGAGCACCGGCTTGAGCACCCGCACGAGAAGCGGCGCGTCGAGATCGGCCGGTCCGTAGGCCGATCCAAGGAAGGCGTGCCCCTCGATGCCCTCGTCGGTGTGGATCGTGACGAGGCCGAGTTGGCTGCTGCCCACCGCGCGCGCCGTGCGTCCGGAGTAGCGCGTCGGCGGGATATCGTCCCAGCCGAACAGGGTCACAGTGACATCTCGTATGCGCATGACGTCGCCTCCGGCCCGGGGCCACCGCGGATGCGGCCTTCGCTCTTCGGCGCGTTCGGGCCACCCACCATCTAGAGCCACCGTGACCCGCGCGTCGAGACGTGGGCCGGCCAAATACTGGGAGGAACACCGTGAGTATCCCGTCGATGCCGGCTGACGCGGTCGGCCGAGAAGCTCTGCGCAGGATTAGCCTGCGTTTGCTGCCATTTCTGGCGCTGAGTTACCTCGCGAACTACATCGACCGGGTCAACGCGGGCTTCGCCGCCCTGCAGATGAACCGGGAAGTCGGGCTGACGGCGAGCGCGTTCGGTCTCGGCGGCGGGATGTTCTTCATCGCCTACCTGCTGTTTGAGGTGCCGAGCAATCTCGCGATGGTCCGGGTCGGAGCGCGCCTATGGCTCACGCGGATCATGATCACGTGGGGGCTCGTCTCCGGAGCGATGGCGCTGACCTCTGGTCCGGTCTCCTTCTGCGTGCTGCGGTTTCTGCTGGGTGCGGCGGAAGCCGGCTTCGTGCCCGGCGTGATCCTGTACCTGATGCAGTGGTTCCCGGCCCGGGAGCGGGCCCGCGTCATCGGCCTGTTCATGGTCGCGAGTCCCGTGGCCGGCATCGTCGGCTCGCCGATCTCGGCGGCGCTGCTCGGGCTCGACGGCTGGCTCGGCCTCTCGGGCTGGCAGTGGCTGTTCATCATCGAGGCGATGCCGGCCGTCTTGATCGGCCTCGTCGGCCTGTTCTGGCTGACCGACTCGCCGGCGCAGGCGCGTTGGCTCGACCCGGAGCACAAGGATTGGCTCGCCGACCGGCTCGCCGCCGACGCTACCGCACGGATCAGCGTCGAGAAGACCTCCGTCTGGGCGGTGATGGGTGATCGCACCGTGCTGGTGCTGTCGCTGATCTACGCGGGGCAAGCCACCGCCAACGCAGGCTTGTCGCTGTGGCAGCCGCAATTCCTGAAGTCTTTCGGCCTCTCGACGGCGGAGGTCGGCCTCGTGAACGCGATCCCGTTCGTTGTCGCCGCCTTGGCGATGTACGCGGGCGGCCGGAGTTCCGACAGGCGCGACGAGCGCGTCTGGCACACGGCCGTCCCCACCGCACTGACGACGCTGGGCCTCTGCCTGTGCCTCGTCCTGCACGGCTTGATCCCGACCGTATGCCTATTGTGCCTCGCCTTGTTCGGCGTATCGGCGTCGCGCGGCCCCTTCTGGGCGCTGACGACCGAGTGGTTGTCCTCGCGCGCGGCAGTCGCGGGGATCGCACAGATCAACGCGGTGGGCACCGGTGCGAGCTTCTTCACGAGCTGGGCGACCGGGGCGATCAAGGATGCGACCGGAAGCTGGCCGTTGGCGCTCCTGCCGCTCGCCGGCGTGACCGCGGTCGCCACGGTGGCCGTCGTCCTGCTCGGACGCCCGAGGCCCTCGGCCGCAGCATCTTCGGACCGACCCGAGCCGCACGTGACCCCGACGACGCCCGTGGCGGCGGAGCCGTGAACGCCGTCCGCGCCCCGCGTGACGCGATAGTCGCGGCGCCAGCCTGACGCCGCGACGTGTTTGGGCACGGCCGCGCCGGAAGGCTTTGTGGCCACGCTGCGCGCCGCGGAATTCACGACCGGTGCCAGGACCGCCGCGGCTGGTCCAGCATGGGGTAGTCGGCACGCCTGATCAGGCGCTTCGACGGAGCATCTCACGCCGGCCGGTGCGCGGCCTGCCCCTGAGGGCGGCCCCCCCAAACGAAGGAGTGTAGGGGTTGTTCCATACCGCGGCTGCTCGGCTCAAGGCCGAGCTTCGCGAAGAAGACCCTGACACGCTTCGGCGCGAGTACTGATATCGCCGACGCTCGTCTTGGGCATTCGATCCTTGAGACTTTCCATGTCTACGCTCATCCGCGCTGGCCTGTCGCTCGGCGCCATAACGGTTTTCGCCGGCCTGCCACGGCTCGCCTCGACCGAGGCCGGATTGGCCGCAGGCCGCATGGCCGTCGCACAACTCTTCGACAGCGATGCCGCCCCCTTCAAGACGCAGATCGCGTCCGACCTCGCTGGCGGCTCGCCCCTGGCGTTCCCGGCACTGCTCGCCGTCCTCGCGATGATCTGGCTCGTGCCCGCCCGACGCGCGCGCCTGGCGGTCGTCGTCCTCGGACTTGGCGCATTCGCGGAGCCCGAGCCCGCGTGCGCCTACTTCAGCAAGTACGACTACGGCGAATACATCGAGATCCTGCCGAACCAGTCGGCCTTCGTGATCCCGGAGAGCGGCGACACGAAAACCACGCAGGCGCAGTTCGGCTCGGAGAGGTTCCTCGCCGAGAGCAAGGTCGCGGCCAAGCGCGTGCAGATCCCGCACACGAAACTGCCGAACACCGGCACGCTATCGGACTACTACGTGCCGGCCGCGCGCCTGATCATCGTCGATCGCACGCCGGTGTCGCGCGAGTGGACGACCTCGGCCAACCGCGGCACGTCGAGCTTGGATCAGGGCTTCCGCTTCGAGACCGCTGAGTCGATCGGTCTGTCGACCTCGGTCGTCATCTCGGCCTTCGTCAAGGAGGAGGACGCGGCCAAGTTCCTGTATTGGTTCGGCACGAAGCCGGCCGCCCAGGATACCGACGAGGCGCGCTTCGCCTCGGTGCTGTACGGCCGCTCGCTCGCCGAGGTGGTCGACGGCAACGTCCACCGCACGGTTCAGGCGGTGCTCGCGCGCGAGTTCGGCCGCCGCTCGACCGATGACGCGATCCACCAGAAGGCTGAGATCATGGCGGCCGTCGAGAAGGCGGTGATCGACCAGTTCGCGCCGATGGGCGTCACAGTCACGACGCTGGGTTTCGCCGACGAGTTGAACTTCGAGAACGCCGCGATCCAGGCGGCGATCGACGACACGTTCATGGCCAACAAGCGGGCGCAATCGGCCCAAGCGCAGCTCGCCACGCTGCCGATCCAAGAGCGGATCCTCGACCTAGAGATCCGCCGCTCGGACGCCCAGGCGCGGCAGACGCTGGCGGGGCGCTGGAACGGTAGCGTCGCGGGCGTCCTACCATCCTGGGTCGTGATCCCGAGCGACATCCTCGGCACGATCCGCGGCTGGTTCGGCGGTGACGTGAAGCCCGCACTTCCGGCTGCGGCGCCGAGAGGCTGAGCTCGACGCGACCAAGCCGTCGGCGATCGGCGTACCGAGAACCAGGCGTCAGACGGTCAGGACGATCTTCCCGAAATGCTCGTTCTTCCTCATGCGGGTGAGCGCGGCCGGCGCCTCGGCCAAGGCATAGCGGCCGTCGATCGGCAGATGGAAGCCCCCGGCCGCGATCGCCGGCCACAGGTCGGCCCGGACGCGCGCGGTGATCGCGCGCTGCTCCTCGATCGACCGAGTCCGGTTGGTCACGCCGATGTAGCTGATGCGCTTCGTGGCGTGCAGATCGAAATCGAACTCGCCCCGGCTCCCGCCGAGGCGGCCGACGTTGACGATGCGGCCCAGGACCGCCGCGGCCTGCAGATTGCCGTTGGCAACCGGCGCTGAGACCTGATCGATGATCACGTCGACGCCCCGGCCGCCGGTCGCCGCTCGGACCTGTTCGGGCCAAGTCGGATCCTTGGTGTCGATCGCCACGGTTGCGCCGAACTCGGCCAGCCGCGCGCGGTGCTCGGGGCTTCGCGACGTGCCGATCACCAATGAGGCCCTCCGCCACCGGGCGATCTGAAGCCCCATCAGCCCGACGCCGGAACTCGCCCCCTGGACCAGCACGGTCTCGCCCGGTTGCAGGTGCGCCTGCGTGATGAGCGCATCGTGCATCGTCTGCAGGGCGACCGGCAGGGTCGCGGCGACCTCGAACGACAGGTCCGCGGGAAGCGGAAGGGTCCGCCCGTGATCCGCCACGGCATACTCGGCGTAGCCGCCGGCGCCGGAACACATGACGCGGTCACCCGGATGGAAGTCGTTCACGGCCGCGCCGACCGCCACGACCTCCCCGGCCCACTCCAGCCCCGGGATCGCGTCGGGCCCTCCGGTCGGGCCGTGCGGCTGCCCCGAGGCGACGGCGAGATCGGCGCGGTTGAGGGCGGCGGCCCGAACCCGGACGAGCACCTCCGCGGGTTTCGGCCTCGGCATGTCGATCTCGACGAGGCTCGGCCCCTCCGGTCCGACCACGATGGCCTTCATCCGGGTCTCGGCCGGCGCGATGGGGCGATCCTCGGCTGTGGCAGCGTGGGACGCCAGGAGTTGTGCGGCCCCGCCGGCCAGGAGGAGGCGTCGATTGATGTCCATAGATCTCTCCTGCCCTCGCCATGCCTACACAGCTGGGCCGTAAATCCCGGACGGCAACGGGATCACCGCCGCTCGGTTAGAGGACCACCCGCCGCACCGCCGCATCCATCCAACGCGCGATCGCCGTCATCCGCGCGTCTGTCCCGGACTGCCCCACGACCTGAATGCCCATTGGCAGGCCGCCCACGGCCGCGAGGGGGACCGTCACAACGGGCGCGCCGAGGAGCGAGCTCGGTGTGTTGAACACGGAATCCCCCGTCGGGCGAGGCGCGAGCGGCTCGCCGGGACGATCGCCCGACCAGGGCGGCGCCGGTCCGGGCGAGGCCGGCGCGATCAGCGCGTCGAGCGTGGGCGCCAGCGCCGCGTACACGGTGCGCACCGCCTCCCGCCGCCGCAGCAGATCCTGGTAGCCCTCGGCCCCTAGGCGTTCCGCGGTCGCGACCGTGGCCTTGGCCCGCGCGCTGACGCCGTCGGGGTGCTGCGCCACGAGGTTGCGGATCGCCCAGTGGTTCTCCCAGGCCGTGATCGTGTTGGCCATCTTGCGCACGCCGACGAGGGCGCGCTCGAGGCGTTCGATCGCGGGGACGTCCCGGCGGCGCAGCACCGTGACGCCGGCGTCGGCGATCTGCGCCACCACAGCCTCGAAGGCTGCCCGCGACGCGTCGTCGAGCGCCTCCCACCCCTCCGTCTCCATCACCGCCACGGTGAACGGGCGGTGCGGGGAGGGCGGATCCGCGGGACCAGCGAGCGGTGCGCGGCCCGGATCGCCGCCGGCCCGGCGCGCGATCTCGATCGACACGCGCCACATGTCCTCCGCGCAGGTCGCGTGCACGCCATGCGTGCTCATGCTGGTCGCCTGTCGCTCGCCGCGGTTGATCGCGCCCTGGGATGGCTTCAGGGCCCAGTTGCCGCAGTAGCTCGCCGGCCGGATGATCGAGCCGCCGACCTGGCTGCCGATCGCGGCCGGCACCATCCCGGCCGCGACCGCGGCGGCCGAGCCTGAGGACGACCCGCCCGGCGTGCGCGCCGGATCGAACGGGTTCGTCGTCACCGGCGGATGCGTGCCGCCGAGCTCGGCTGTCGTGGTCTTGCCGAGCACCACCGCCCCGGCTTCGCGCAGCGCCCAGACCGCGGCGTTGTCGCGTCGGGGAAAATTGCCCGCGTAGGCCACGCAGCCCATCTCGGTCGGCATGTCGCGCGTCTCGAGGAGGTCCTTGATCCCCACCGGCATGCCGTCGATCGGCGAGAGCGGCCGCCCCGCCCGCCAGCGCGCGCCGCTCGCATCCGCGGCCTCCCGCGCGCCGGCCTCGTTCACGACCACGAAGGCTCGCACCGCAGGCTCGCGCTCGGCGATCGTCGCGAGGCAGCGTTC
>NZ_JALNUL010000033.1:0-46708 GCF_026540775.1 Methylobacterium sp. GC_Met_3 | reverse complement strand
AACAGCGCACCGGCCTTCATGAAGGCTTCCACCCTGTCCGGAAGCCGGGCTCCCCTCTCCCGACCCGGCCTGACGGCCCACCCTCCCCCGCAGAGCGGGGAGGGACGGCGCGCGGATACGGTGGTCCATATTGAAAACGGCCGGACCGCTGAGCGATCCGGCCGGGGTGACGACGTCAGGAGTGCACGTTGAGGGCGCCCGCCGCCCTCACTTCTTCTTCTTGATGCCGCTCTGCGGGTTGAGGCTGCCGATATTGCCGCTCTCGCTGCCGGCGGCCGGGTCGATCACCGCGTTGACCAGGGCCGGCCGGCCCGAATTCATCGCCTCGTTGACCGCCCGGGTCAGCTCGTCCGGCGTGGTGACGTGGTAGCCGACGCCGCCGAAGGCCTCCATCATCCGGTCGTAGCGGGAATCCGGCACGAACACCGTCGTGGCCGGATCGCGGCCGGTCGGGTCGGTGTCGGTGCCGCGGTAGATGCCGTTGTTGTTGAACACCACGATGCAGATCGGCAGCCCGTACCGGCAGATCGTCTCGACCTCCATGCCGGAGAAGCCGAAGGCGCTGTCACCCTCCACGCAGAGGACCGGCTTGCCGGTCTCGACGGCGGCCGCGACGGCGAAGCCCATGCCGATGCCCATGATGCCCCAGGTGCCGACATCCAGGCGCTTGCGCGGCTGGTACATGTCAATGATGCCCCGGGCGAGGTCGAGGGTGTTGGCGCCCTCGTTGACCAGGATCGCGTCCGGCCGCTCCTTGACGATAGTCCGCAGCGCCCCGAGCGCGGCGTGGAAGTTCATCGGCGCGGCGTTGCTCATGAGCTTCGGCGCCATCTTGGCGATGTTCGCCTCACGCTTGCTCTTGAGCGTCTCGATCCAGTCGGACGGGGGCAGCTGCCAGCCCTTGCCCATGCCGTCGAGCAGCGCCTGCACGCAGGAGGCGATGTCGCCGACCACCGGGGCCACGATCTCGACGTTCGAATCCATCTCGCGGGGCTCGATGTCGATCTGGATGAACTTGGTCGAGCCTGGCTCGCCCCAGCTCTTGCCCTTGCCGTGCGACAGCAGCCAGTTCAGCCGGGCGCCGATCAGCAGCACCACGTCCGAATCCTTCAGCGCCGTGGAGCGCGCGGCACCGGCCGAGAGCGGGTGGGTGTCGGGCAGGAGGCCCTTTGCCATGCTCATCGGCACGTAGGGGATGCCGCTGGTCTCGACGAGGGCGCGGATGGCGTCGTCGGCCTGGGCGTAGGCGGCGCCCTTGCCGAGCACGATCAGCGGCCGCTTGGCGGATTTCAGGACGTCCAGCGCCCGGGCGATCGCCTCGGGGGCGGGAAGCTGGGCGGGCGCCGGATCGATCACCTTGACCAGCGACTTCTGGCCAGCCTCGGCGTCCATCACCTGGGCAAACAGCTTGGCGGGCAGGTCGAGATAGACGCCGCCCGGCCGGCCCGAGCAGGCAGCGCGGATCGCGCGGGCGACGCCGATGCCGATATCGGCCGCGTGCAGCACCCGGAACGCCGCCTTGCACAGGGGCTTGGCAATCGCGAGCTGGTCCATCTCCTCGTAGTCGCCCTGCTGCAGGTCGACGATCTCGCGCTCGGAGGAGCCCGAGATCAGGATCATCGGGAAGCAGTTGGTGGTGGCGTTGGCCAGAGCGGTCAGGCCGTTCAGGAAGCCCGGGGCCGAGACGGTGAGGCAAATGCCGGGTTTCTGGGTCAGGAAGCCCGCGATCGCCGCGGCGTTGCCGGCATGCTGCTCGTGTCGGAACGAGATCACCCGCATCCCCTCGGCCTGCGCCATGCGGCCGAGATCGGTGATCGGAATGCCCGGCACGCCGTAGATCGTCTCGATGCCGTTGAGCTTGAGCGCGTCGATGACGAGGTGGAAGCCATCGGTCAGATCGGGCTCCGCCTCGATCTCGGGGGTGGTGTGGACGATCTTGGCCAGTGCGGTCATCGCAGGGTCTCCGGAAGGTCGATGTCGAAGTTGGCGGGGCGGACGGCCTTCAGGCCGCCCGGATCGGTCGGGCGGCAAGCGCCGCGGCGGGCTCCGGCTCGGCGAGGTAGCGGGCCCGCATCGGGCGGAGCAGGAACATGGCTAAGGCTGCCGCCGTGACGTTCAGGACGATGATCAGCGTGAACACCGCCGACCAGCCGTAGGCCGTCGAGAGCAGGCTCGCGAAGGGCACGAGGAAGGCCGCGGTGCCCTTGGCGGTGTAGAGCAGGCCAGCATTGCTGGCGGCATACTTGGACCCGAACGTGTCGCCACACGTCGCCGGGAACAGCGAGTAGATCTCGCCGAACACCCCGAAATACACCGCGGTCGCAAATACGAAGACCATCGGGTTGTGGCCATAGGTCAGGAGCACGATCACCGCTGCCGCCGCCGTCGAGAAGGCGATGAACATCGTGTTTTCCCGGCCGATATGGTCGGAGACGTAGCCGAAGAACGGCCGCCCGAACCCGTCGAAGATCCGGTCGAGAGAGATCGCGAGTGTCAGCGCCGCCATCTGCAGGCCGAACAGGCTCACCGGGACGCCGGCGACCTGGAAGTCGTGGGCGATCGGTGCGATCTGCGCCGCCGCCATCAGGCCCCCGGAGGCGACCATCACGAACATTGCGTACATGACCCAGAAGACCGGAGTGCGGACCGCCTCGCGGGGGCTGCGATCGATCTTGGTCTGGGGCAGGCGCGAGCTCTTGCGCTGGACCTGCGCGATCGTCGACGGCTTGCGCAGCAGGAAGGCGAGCACGAACACCACGGTGCCCTGACCGATGCCGAAATACAGGAACGCGTCCTGATAACCGCTGGTGGCGATCATCCGGGCGATCGGTACCACCGTGATGGCCGCGCCGGCGCCGAATCCGGCTGCCGTGGCACCGGCCGCGAGGCCGCGCCGATGCGGGAACCACTTCAGTGCGTTGCCCACGCAGGTTCCGTAGACCGAGCCCGCGCCGATGCCGGCAATGACGGCCCCGAGATAAAGAAGGAACAGGCTGTCGGCGTAGGCGTCGATGGTCCAGGCCAGGGCGATCATCACGCCGCCGAACGCCACGACGATCTTCGGGCCGTAGCGATCCACGAACCACGCCTCGACCGGCACCAGCCAGGTCTCGGTGGCGACGAACAAGGTGAAGGCGAGCTGGATCGCCGCCCGGCCCCAATGATACCGTTGGTCGATCGGATCGACGAACAACGTCCAGCCGTATTGCAGGTTGGCGATCATGGCCATGCAGATCACGCCGAAAGCGAGCTGCCACCATTTCGCCGACGGCGAATCCTGGCGTTCCATCCCTAAGCCTCTCTTGGGCGGCGCGGCCTTACGCGGCGGCGTCTCGTGCACCACAGATCATGCACATCCGTTCCAGGTATGCAATATACCAGCGTGAGACGGACGGAATGAACTGTCAGGACGGCGATATTGTGCCGGTTCACAGGCATGGGGAATCGCTCCCCCACGCTCCAAGGGTCGGCTGATCC
Organism: Methylobacterium sp. GC_Met_3; assembly: GCF_026540775.1. NCBI lineage: Bacteria > Pseudomonadati > Pseudomonadota > Alphaproteobacteria > Hyphomicrobiales > Methylobacteriaceae > Methylobacterium > Methylobacterium sp. GC_Met_3. Next base: position 43,231 of record NZ_JALNUL010000033.1, on the reverse strand, counting down.
GCCGGCCGCAAAGTCTCATCCAGGATCGGGATCGCCGCCAGGTCATCCGGCATGCCGATCAGCGCGCGGGCTGCCATCCAGTCCGATTCGTCGGCGAGAGCCGCCAAAGCGGCGGGGTCGAGCCCGGTGATCCGTCCGCGATCGAGCCGCAGGATCGCCCGTCCGGTCTCGGCCTGAACGAAGCGGATCGCCGTCATCCGGCGCAGGCATTCCCGCAGGAACGCCGTGTTGGCGGATGCCGAAAGGTCCGCGCCCTTGAACACCGCTTCCGGTCCGCGCGCGAAAATGTCGACCTTCCGGAAGCGGTCGATGTCGATGAGCCCCTTCACGTCGAGGATGTTGAGGATCCCATCGGCCCAGAACGCGATGGTGCGCGGGCGATCGCCGAGCGGCACGCTGTTGTCGAGGAACTCGCAGACCACCTGCTTGTCGCGTGACAATGCCCAGTTGAAGAACAAGCGCGGCATGCCGGTATAGGCCTCGACATTGTGGGCGAGGAGATCCTCCACGGCCTTGTAGCGGCCGAACATCTCACCGCGCTGCCAAGCCCGCTCCACGGTGTCGGCCGGCGGCGTGACCATGAACTGCATGTAGACCCGGTCGCCGAATCGGGTGAGCAGCTGGCCGCCGCCGTCCGAGCCGGCCTCGGCCTGGAAGCTGTCGAACCGGAACCGGTCGATCAGCAGGTTCGAGATCCGCCGCTCCGCCGCCTTGCGGGTGACGTAGCGGTCGAGCTTCATGTCGATGATCTCGACCTCGTAGCCCGTCAGTGTCCCGGCGTAGCGGGCCGCGGGCCCAAGGCTGTCGTAATCGAGCAGGTACTTCCGCCAGACATCGGGCGTGATCACCGCGAAGTCCGACCACGCCATGCCGAGGCGTCTGGCAAGACCGAGCTGATAGGGGCGGATCGTGCTCTTGCCTGAGGCCGAGGCGCCCTTGACGTTCATCACCACCGGATGGTCCTGGGCCGCGAGCCGGCGGTAGCCTCGGGCCTCCACCACGGCGGCGATCCAGGGCTCGATCCTCTCGCCGATCCGGCGGCTGCCGTAGCCGTTGGAGACCAGCGTCCCGGCCAGGCTGCGCAACAGACCTGCGTCGCGGATCAAGGTGTTGTGTCGGGCGATCAGGCCCGACACGACCGTGCGGAGCGCCTCGCAAGCCGCGATCTCGAGGCCGTCGCCGGATTCCGACGCCCGCCGCTGCCAGGATTCGATATGGAGCAGCGCCCGGGTCGCACGGTCCACGCGCGGCGCCTCGACCGCGGACGGGCGCCGGCCGAGGAGCCGGTCGAGCCAGCGCGGCTCCGGCGGGGGAGGGGTCGGCGGGTCGTCGAGGATCGCGGCGATCTCGCGGGCCAGGACCGCGTCGGCCTCGGCGCGGATCCGCGCCAGGGCGTCCTCGACGTCTCCGAGGCGGGGCTCGACGCCCTCGCGCAGGATCGTGGCGACGATCGCCCGGAAATTCACGCCGAGATCGGCGTAGACCGCGCCCACCGGCACGGACAGGTCCGACATGACCCGAATCAGCACCTCGTGGACGACGAGGCGGCTCGCCCGGAATCGCGTGAGCTGCCGGGCCGGCAGGCCGCACAGGTCGCTGAGATCGAGGGCGTCGCGCAGCGGCGTCTCGACGTGCTCCGGACGGTAGACGGTGACCAGCGGCAGGAAGGCGGACGGCAGGTCGGAGCGGACACCGGGGTTCCAGGGTCCGATGGGCGGTTCTGTGTGCTGGGCGACCGCGTCTGTCATGTGCGCGCCTCCCTCCCCCCTCTGCGGGGGAGGGTGGGCCGGCCGTAAGGCCGGGTCGGGAGAGAGGAACCCGGTTTCAGAAGCGGGCGCGACTGGCAGAACGGGCAGAACTTAATCCTGTACTGTCGCTCCCCTCTCCCGACCCCCTTCCGGGGCCACCCTCCCCCGCAAAGGGGGGAGGGAGCGCGCTCGGCCGAGCCGCTGTGCGCGTTCGAAAAGCCCAAACCGCTCCCCGCCAATGCGGACGGTTCAAAAGTCTCAAAACACCTTCTGGAACCAGCCATGGGCATCATTCGTGTTGCCCCGCTGGATATCGACCAGCAGGTTCCGCAGCCGCTGGGCCACCGGCCCGGCCTTGCCGTTCCCGATGGTGAAGCTGTCCTCGCGGCCCTTCACGGTGCCGATCGGCGTGATCACCGCGGCAGTCCCGCAGGCGAAGGCCTCGGTCAGGCGGCCTTCGCGGACATCGGCGCGCCACGCGTCGATCGCGTAGGGCTCCTCCTTCACGGTAAGGCCGGCCTCCTGCGCGAGGGCGAGCACCGAATCGCGGGTGATGCCGTGCAGGATGCTGTCCGAGAGCGGGGGGGTGACGAGCGTCCCGTCCTCGAACACGAAGAACACGTTCATGCCGCCGAGTTCCTCGATGTAGCGGCGCTCGACCGCATCGAGGAACACCACCTGCTCGCAGCCCTGCGCGGTCGCCTCCGCTTGTGCGGCGAGGCTCGCCGCGTAGTTGCCGCCGCACTTGGCCGCGCCGGTGCCGCCCGGGGCGGCGCGCGTGTAGTGCTCCGAGACCCAGACCGTGACCGTGCTGTTTGGGTCCTTGAAGTACGAGCCCACCGCAGACGCGATGGTGATGAACAGGTACTCGGAGGCCGGCTTGACCCCCAGGAACGCCTCGGTGGCGATCATGAACGGACGGAGATAGAGGCTGCCATCCGCCGTGTCGGGGATCCAGGCGCGATCGATCTCGACGAGCTTGTGCATCGCCTCGACGAAGGCATCCTCGGGGAAGGGCGGGATCGCCAGGCGTTCGGCCGAGTGACGGAAGCGGCGCGCGTTGGCGTCCGGCCGGAACAGGGCGGCGCCCCCATCGGCGGTCCGATAGGCCTTCAACCCCTCGAAGATTTCCTGCGCGTAATGCAGCACCGCGGCGGCCGGATCGAGCGGGATCGGCTCACGGGCCTTGATCGTTGCGTCGTGCCAGCCGCGTCCGGCCGAATAGCGTGCCACCACCATGTGGTCGGTGAACACCTTGCCGAAGCCGGGATTCACCATCAGCGCGGCCCGCTCCTTGGCGGTCCGGCGGGCGGGGTGGCTCTGGATCTCGAACGTCAGGTCGCTCACGGTGGGGTCCTCATCGGCTGAGGCTCTTATGGCGTGCTCTCGCGCGCGAATCTACGGAGCCGGCGCATGACGGTGTCGCCGTTCATGCGGATCACTCCGCCGCCGCGGGCTCGGAGAGTTGCAGCCGGTGCAGGCGCGCGTAGGCGCCGCCCAACGCGAGGAGCGTGTCGTGCCGCCCGGCTTCGATAACGCGGCCGGCTTCCATCACGACGATCTGATCGGCCTCGCGCACGGTCGAGAGGCGATGGGCGATCACCAAGGTGGTCCGGCCGTGCATCAACCGGGTCAGGGCCTCCTGAACCAGGCGCTCCGATTCGGAATCGAGGGCCGAGGTCGCCTCGTCGAGGAGCAGGATCGGCGCGTCCTTCAGGAAGGCGCGCGCCAGTGCCACCCGCTGCCGTTCACCGCCCGAGAGCCGGCCGCCACCCGGCCCGACGCGGAACTCGTAGCCCTCCGGCAAGGCCGAGACGAAGCCGTGGGCCGCGGCCGCGCGCGCTGCCGCCTCGATCTCGCCCCGGGAGGCACCGGGCCGGCCGAAACCGATGTTGACGGCGATCGTGTCATCGAACAGCACGACCTCCTGCGAGACCACCGCCACCGCCGCACGCAGCGAAGCCAAGGTCACCGCCCGAACGTCCTGGCCATCGACGGTCACCCGTCCGGCAGTGACGTCGTAGAGCCGCGGGACGAGATTGAGCAGCGAGGATTTTCCCGAGCCGGAGCGCCCGACCAGGGCCGTGACCGAGCCCGCAGGCACCGTAAGATCGATTCCCTCCAGCGCCGGCGCATCCGGGCGATAACGGAATTGAACGCCATCGAAGCGGATCGCACCGGCTGTGACGGTCAGCGGCCGGGCATCGGGCGCCTCGCGGATCGTGGGCGCCTCATCCATCACGTCGAAGTAGCGCCGCAGCGCGGCCGCAGCCTCCTGCAGGATGGCGTTGAGGTTTCCGAGAGCCCGGGCAGGCTGGGCGGCGAGCAGCAGGGCCGCCACGTAGCCGGTGAAGTCGCCGACCGTCTTCTCCCCCGCGAGCACCCGCTGCCCCACCAGCACCAGCACGCCCGCCACCGCGATGCCGCCGCCGATCTCGAGCAGCGGATCGAGCCGCCCGCGGGCGTTGGCGGCCTTCATCTTGAGGCGACGCACCTCGTCGAGGGCCTCGGCGGCGCGGCCCTTCAGGTAGGGCTCCATCGCGTAGGTCTTGGCGACGCGGGCGCCCTGCAGGCTCTCCGAGATCAGGCTGGCGGTGGCGCCCATCTGCTCCTGCGTCGAGGTCGAGACCCGCCGGAGCTTCTTGCCGATCCGCCCGATCGGGCCAGCCACGAACGGCACCGTGAGGCCGGCCACGAGCGTCAGCACCGGATCCATCCAGAGCAGAGCCGCCACGAGGCCGATCAGCATGGCGATGTCGCGCAGCAGAACCGTCGAGATGCGGGTCAGCGCCTCCTTGATGAAGGCGAAATCGGTGGTGAAGCGCTGGGTCAGCGCCGCCGGGCTCTCGCGGCCGAGCTGGGCGAGATCGGACTCGATCAAGTGCCCATACAAAGCCGCCTGCATGTCGGCCTCGACCCGGGTGACGACCCGGTTGGTCAGCACCGTCTGTCCGAACAGCGCGAAACCGCGCGTGGCCGTGACAACGATCACAACCAGAGGTCCGTAGGCGACCGCCACGGAATCCTTGCGGTCGAAGGCGTCGAAGGCCGCCTTGATCAGCGCCGGGTAGAGCCCGGTCGAGGCGCCGACCAGCGCGATCAGCACGAGCACCACCGCGAGGGTGGCCCGATGCGGGTACAACCACGTGCGCCAGAGTCGGGCGAGAAGGGGTGCCGTGTCGCCGGGGAGGCGCGCCATGAAACCTACCGGGTCGGATCAGCGCCGTCCTCCGGCAGGAGGCGCGGCGGAAGCGGGTTTGCCGCCGCCGCCGCCGCGGATCAAGGTTTATGGGTCAGCGGTCGCCGCCGCCCGGACCGTGATCTTCGTCGTGGCCGTGATGCCGGCCGCCCCGCATCCCGTGGCCGTCCATCGGCCGGGCGAGGATCATGGCGCGCCGCTTCTGGTCCTGGTCCAAGCTGGCGTAGAGCGGCTGCGACGCGTCGGCGAGCTTGCGCAGGGCTTCGCCACGGGCGGTCGCGGTGTCCGCCATGGCCCGCAAGGCTGCGGGGGCATCGTCGGCCAGTTTCGGCCGGTTGCGCATCGCCTCGCGGCGCTGCTGGCGCAGCGTGGCCATATCGCGGATCGCGGATTCCACTGGCGGCCACAGCTTCTCCTGATCGGCATTGAGCTTCAAGCCGGCATGGAGCGCGGCGATCCGGGCATCCGTGAACGCCGCCCGGTCCTCGGGACTCAGCGCGCTCCACCGGCCATGCCCGCGGACCCCGTCCATCCCATGATCGCGGGCGATTGCCGCGCCGGTCAGCCCAAGGCCGAGGGCACCGGTGACGAGGAGTGCGGCTCTCAAACGTCGGGACATGGAAACCTCCGTCTCACACGCGGGGCATCGGCAGGTCCGCCGCCAGGATGCCCGGTGACGCCTATCGAATGCCGGGCGTGTATCCCGCTTGTGTATGTAACATTGTTACACTACTGGCCTGCGCGGACGTGAGTGGGAGCTGAGACCGTGCGTGGGATGGCGGAAACGATGCGGATTGCGATCCGCGCATGGGCCGGCTTTGCGATCCTGGCCCTCATCCTCGCGGTTCCGGCTCGGGCAGCGCCGGAGGCGAGCCCGGTCCGGGCGGTGGCGAGCTTCTCGATCCTGGGCGATCTGGTCCGGGCCGTCGGCGGCACGCGCGTGGTCGTCTCGACGCTGGTCGGGCCCAACTCCGATGCCCATGGCTTCAGCCCGACCCCGGCCGATGCCCGCAAGCTCGCCGAGGCCGACATCGTGTTCGTCAACGGCCTCGGATTGGAGGGCTGGTTCGACCGGTTGATCCGGGCCTCCGGCACCCACGCGCCGGTGGTGGTGGCCTCCGCGGGAGTGACGCCGATCCCCGCCCAGGACGAGCACGCCCATGGTGCGGGCGGGCATGATCACGGCGACCATGCGGTCGATCCGCATGCCTGGCAGAGCGTCGCCAACGTGCGGATCTACGTCGCCAATATCCGCGACGGCTTCGCCAAGGTCGATCCGGCCCATGCCGATGCCTACCGGGACGCGGCCGCCGCCTACATCGCCGAGCTCGACGCCCTGGAGCGGGCGGTGCGCGCCACGATCGACGGCATCCCGCCGGACCGCCGCCGGATCATCACGACCCACGATGCCTTCGGGTACTTCGCGGCGGCTTACGGTTTGCGGTTCGTGGCGCCCCAGGGCGTCTCGACCGACAGCGAGGCTAGCCCGCGCGACGTGGCGGCGATCATCCGGCAGATTCGCCAGGACCGCATCCCCGCCGTGTTTCTGGAGAACATCAGCGATCCCCGCCAGATGGAACAGATCGCCCGGGAGAGCGGTGCCCGGATCGGCGGCAAGGTCTATTCGGATGCGCTCTCGGGGGCCGACGGCCCGGCACCGACCTACCTGGACATGATGCGCGCGAACCTGCGCGCCTTCGCGGCGGCGCTGGGGGCCGGCTGAGATCTCGCCCGCGGGGCGACGGGCATGACATAGCGTAAACTGGCGGTTAAGAGGCCCCCTCTAGCCTTACGTAACGGGTGCCAGCCGATCCTCGTCCGCGAGGGCTCAGGGCCGTGGGGCCTTGTCGGATCGCGCAGCTCGGAGATCGCGTGGCTTGGGGGCCTGACCGCTGGCGCTTCTATCGGCTCGTCGCGCGCGAGGCCGCGCGCGCGATCCGTGCGGCCGCCGCCAGCCTGACGGCGTCCCCCGACATCCTCGCCCGGATGCGGGTGACCGGGCTCGTGATCGCCCCCCAGGATCTGCGCACCTCCGACGCAACCTTCGCGGACGACATCTACGCGGGGCTGTTCGTCTTCGCCGGGCGGTCGCTCGCGGCGAGCGGCGGCTCGCCGTTCGACTACGCGCCCCCCTCGCCGGAATGGGCCGACGAGCTCTACGGCTTCGGCTGGCTGCGCCATCTGCGCGCCGCCGACACGGCGCTGGCCCGGGCCAATGCCCGCGCCTTCGTGGCCGATTTCATCGCCGGGCGGGGCGACCCGATTCTGGCCCGCCAGACACCGGTGGCGGCGCGGCGGCTGATCTCGTTCCTCTGTCAGTCGCCCCTCGTGCTGGAGGGCGCAGACCATGCGTTCTACCAGAGCTTCCTCAAGGCGATCGCCCGCAACGCGCAACAGCTGGAGCGCGATCTGCGGCGGGGCGTGCCGCAGCAATGGCGCCTGAACGCCGCCGTTGCGCTCTGCTACGCGGGCCTGTGCTGCGACGGGATCCAGCCGATCCTTCGGCGGGCGACCCGGGTCCTGTCGCGGGAGCTCGACCGTCAGATCCTCACCGACGGCGGCCATCGCTCGCGCGATCCGCGCTTCGCCATGGAGCTGCTCCTCGACCTGTTGCCGCTGCGCCAGAGCTATCTGAGCCGCAGCGTCGAGCCGCCGGTGGCGCTCCTGGGGGCGATCGACCGGATGCTGCCGCTCCTGCGGCTCCTGCGCCACCCGGACGCCTCGCTCAGCCATTTCAACGGCATGGGCGCCACCGACGCGGACCACCTTGCCACCCTGCTGATCTATGACGGCGCCCTAGCCCAGCCGCTGATGCATGCCCCGAATTCCGGCTACGAGCGGCTGGAGGGCGCCCGGATCGTGATCGTCGCCGATGTCGGCGCGAGCCCGCCGTTGCCGTACTCGGTCAATGCCGGGGCGGGCTGCCTCGCCTTCGAGATGTCGAGCGGACCGCAGCGGATCGTGGTCAATTGCGGCCTGCCGGCGAGCGGGCCGGATCTGCGCCTCCTTGCCCGGTCGACGCCCGCGCATTCGACGGCCTCCGTGGCCCAGGCCTCTTCGTGCCGGTTCCTGACGCGCAGCGGCTGGTGGGGCGAGCGCCAGGTCGCCGACTGGTTGATCCGGCGGCGCGGATCCGTGGTCCTGAGCGGCCCGACCGCCGTCGCGGCCGAGCGGGCCGAGGATGCCGAGCGCGTCGTGCTGGCCGCCCGGCACGACGGCTTCGGCCCGGATTACGGGATCATCCACGAGCGGCGCTGGGAGCTTGTCGCCACTGCGGCGCGCGTCGAGGGTCGGGACGCCTTCCTGCGCCAGGGCAAGGCCGGGAGCCGGGCACGCCGCCGCGCCCAGGATGTCGCGATCCGCTTCCACCTGCATCCCGGCATCGCCGTGCGCGGGGCGCCGGAAGGGCTCGAACTCACCTCGGCGCTCGGCGAGATCTGGCAGTTCCGCGCGGAAAATGCCGAGATCGCCCTGGAGGAGAGCGTGTACTTCTCCGGCCTGACCGGCCCGCGCCGGACCGACCAGATCGCGCTCCACCTGACCGTGTCGGAGGATGTCGAGGTGCGCTGGAGTTTCACGCGCCTCGCCTCGGCGCCGCTGCGGGGCGTCGCGCCGAGCTGACGAGCGGCTGGCCCGGATCGCCGTTTCCGTGCTACCGCCCGAAAAAATCTCACGCTTTCGGCACGAAACCATGGCGCACGATCAGGTGCGGGTCTCCCGCGCGCTCCTCTCGGTCTCCGACAAGACCGGACTCGTCGACTTTGCCCGCGCGCTCCAGGCGCGCGGAATCGCCCTGGTCTCGACCGGGGGCACCCATCGAGCGTTGCAGGAGGCCGGCCTCGCGGTGTCCGAGGTCGCCGACCTGACCGGCTTCCCCGAGATGATGGATGGGCGGGTCAAGACGCTGCATCCGGCGGTGCATGGTGGTCTGCTGGCGATTCGCGACAACCCGGAGCATCAGGCGGCCCTCGCCGCCCACGGGATCGGGGCGATCGACCTGCTCGTCGTGAATCTCTATCCGTTCGAGGCGACGATCGCGGCCGACAAGCCGGACGCCGACTGCATCGAGAACATCGATGTCGGCGGCCCCGCGATGATTCGCGCGGCGGCCAAGAACCATGCCGACGTGGCGGTCGTCACCGACGTGGCCGACTACGCGTCCGTGCTCGCCGCGCTGGAGGCCCATGACGGCGCGCTGGACGCGGAGCTGCGCCGGCAACTCGCGCAAAAAGCCTTCGCCCGCACGGCGGCCTACGACGCGTCCATTGCCAACTGGATGGCCGGCCGCTTCGGTGCCGATGCGGCGGCGCCATTCCGCGCCTTCGGGGGCAGCCTCGGGCAGAGCCTGCGCTACGGCGAGAACCCGCACCAGATTGCGGCCTTCTATCGGGCCCCGGGCAAACCCCGCTCGGGTGTGGCGACCGCGCGCCAGCTCCAGGGCAAGGAGCTATCCTATAACAACTTCAACGACACGGATGCCGCCTACGAGTGCGTCGCGGAGTTCGATCCCGCCCGCGCCGCCGCGGTGGCGATCATCAAGCACGCCAACCCTTGCGGCGTCGCCGAGGGGGCGAGCCTGCTCGAGGCCTACGAGCGCGCCCTGAGCTGTGATCCGACCTCGGCCTTCGGCGGCATCGTGGCGCTCAACCGGACGCTCGACGCGGAGGCGGCTGCGAAGATCGTGGAGATCTTCACCGAGGTGATCATCGCGCCGGATGCGACGCCCGAGGCCGCCGCGATCGTGGCCGGCAAGAAGAACCTCCGGCTCCTCCTGGCCGGCAGCCTGCCTGATCCGCGGGCGCCCGGCGAGGTCGTGCGGTCGCTGGCCGGCGGGCTGCTGGTCCAGGGCCGCGACGCGGCCGTGGTCGACGACATGCCGCTCCAGGTCGTGACCAAGCGCGCGCCGAGCCAGGCGGAACTCGCCGATCTGCGCTTCGCCTACCGGGTCGCCAAGCATGTGAAGTCCAACGCCATCGTGTACGTGAAGGGCGGTGCGACGGTCGGGATCGGGGCCGGGCAGATGTCGCGGGTCGATTCCTCGCGGATCGCCGCCTGGAAGGCCGCGGAGGGCGCCAAGCGCCTCGGCCTGTCCGAGAGCCTCGCCGTGGGCTCCGTGGTGGCGTCGGACGCGTTCTTCCCGTTCGCGGATGGCCTGATGGCGGCGGCGGAGGCGGGGGCTACGGCGGTGATCCAGCCCGGCGGTTCGATGCGCGATTCGGACGTGATCGCCGCGGCCGATGCGGCCGGCCTTGCCATGGTGTTCACCGGACACCGCCACTTCCGGCACTGACAGGCCGAGAAGCCGCGCACGATTTAGGCGAAGCCGACCGCACCCGCCGCGTTAACGATGGTGCCAGATTGGTTGCCGAGAATCGATTGTCGTACGGCCGCGCGGCCGCTGCGTGTCATCTGATCTCGGCCAATTCTCTGTTGCTAGGGATATAAAAGCCAGAAAAATCGCCGATCCGATTACAATTTCAAAATGTACTCAGACGGCACCGTAAGACTGAATGTAGATAAGTTGCCCGGGCCGCACCGGGGTTGATGTCAGAACTTCAGCACGTCATCATCGATCGGACTGATGCAGGAGGATTGCGCGCAGCATCTCCTCGAACGGATCCGATCTGGGTGGCGCGATGCTGGTGGCCGTGATGTTGTTCGGAGTGGGGTGGCTGGTCGGGCGAACCTATACGGTGGTCGTCCTTGCCATGACGTCGACGGTCATCATGGTCACGGCATCGGCTATCTTCATCACGACCTTCGGTTTTGATGTGCTTCATACGCTGATCACACTCGGTTACCTCGGTGCGCATCAATCCGGCTACCTGCTCGGCGCGTTCATGAGTGGCTACCAGCACGACAGCTGACCGCATATCCGCCGATCACCACCACCAGACCGGACGTCCGGCATAGGTGTTGATCAGCAACCATAAGGCGATCGTCGCAGACGGCCACAAAAGCACCAGTAGAACAGGTGGTTTGGTGCCCGTTTTACGGCGGTGCGATGTCGAGGCGAGGTTCACCATCTGAACTCTGAAATCGTTTTGATCGGGCGTGCCATTACGGTTGGAGACCATACATGGTTCCCAAAAATTATGGATTAAAATGCCGAGACGTAGTCAACGCATTGCGGTACAGTGTTGCGTATTTAGGTTAGAACGCACGATCTTTGCGCCGTAATATCGAATTTATGGCAGAATCAAAAAATATAGTCTGCCTGTGTATTTTAGATAGTCAGAACTAAAATCAAAAGATCAAATCAATTCGACCCCTGTCAGCAAATTATTCGGTCTTCGAAGCTCGCCTCGCAGGCACGGCGGTTTTCGCGAGGCCGCTCGGCGCGCCGAGTGATGATCCGATTTGGCCGGGCACCGTTTCAAAACAAAAGCGCCCAGGCCGCGTGTGCGGCCTGGGCGTCGCCGGCGCAGGTGGTGTCCGGGCGAGGCCCGATCCGGGTGATCAGTCGTCCGCGAAGATATCGCGATCCTTGGTCTCCGGAACGAACAGGACTCCGATGATCACCGTCGCGACGGCGATGACGATCGGATACCAGAGGCCGAAGTAGATATCCCCGGTCTGGGCCACCATGGCGAAGGCGGTGGCCGGCAGCAGGCCCCCGAACCAGCCGTTGCCGATATGGTAGGGCAGCGACATCGAGGTGTAGCGGATCCGGGTCGGGAACAGCTCCACCAGCATGGCGGCGATCGGGCCGTAGACCATCGTCACGAACAGCACGAGGATGAACAGCAGGCCGATCACCTGCGCGACCTGCGGCCGGAAGATGTCGAACGGGCTCGCCATCTTCACGATCTCAGGGTCACCGGCCTTCGGGTAGCCGGCCGCCTGGAGCGCGGCGGTCGTGGCCTTGTTGGCCTCGACATTGCCGCCCTGCGGGTAGGGGATCTCGGTGTCGTTGACCCGGATCGTGGCGGGCTGGCCGGCCGCACCGGCGGCGGTCGTGTAGCGCACCGAGGACTTCGACAGGAAGTCGCGGGCGAGGTCGCAGGGCGCGCTGAACACCCGGGTCCCGACCGGATTGAAAAGCGTCCCGCAGGCCGCCGGATCGGCCGTCACCGTCACCTTCACGGATTCGATGGCCGCCTCGAGCTTCGGATTGGCTGCCGAGGTAATGCCCTTGAAGACAGGGAAGAAGCTCGCCGCCGCGATCGCGCAGCCCGCCAGGATGATCACCTTGCGGCCGATCTTGTCGGACAGCCAGCCGAACACCACGAAGAAGCCGGTGCCGAGCAGCAGCGACCACGCGATCAGGAGGTTCGCCGTATAGCCATCGACCTTGAGGATCGATTGCAGGAAGAACAGGGCGTAGAACTGGCCCGTGTACCAGACCACGCCCTGGCCAGCGACGAGCCCGAACAGGGCGATGACGGCGAACTTCGCGTTCCGCCACTCGCCGAAGGCCTCCGTCAGAGGCGCCTTCGAGGTCTTGCCCTCGTCCTTCATCTTCTGGAAGGCCGGCGATTCCGATAGCTGGAGCCGGATCCACACCGAGATGCCGAGCAGCAACACCGAGACCAGGAACGGGATGCGCCAGCCCCATTCGGCAAAGGCCGCCTCGCCCGTGAAGCTACGGGTCGCCAGGATCACCAGAAGCGACAGGAACAGGCCGAGCGTCGCCGTGGTCTGGATCCAGCTCGTGTAGAAGCCGCGCCGGCCGTTCGGCGCGTGCTCGGCCACGTAGGTCGCCGCGCCGCCATACTCGCCGCCGAGCGCCAGTCCCTGCGCCAGCCGGAGCACGATCAGGATGATCGGCGCCGCGATGCCGATCGTGGTGGCATTGGGCAGCACGCCGACGATGAAGGTCGACAGGCCCATGATCAGGATCGTGATCAGGAAGGTGTACTTGCGCCCGACGAGGTCGCCGATGCGGCCGAACACCAGCGCGCCGAACGGCCGGACGATGAAGCCCGCCGCGAAGGCCAGCAGGGCGAAGATGTCCCGGGTCGCCGGCGGATAGGCCGAGAAGAACTGGGCGCCGATGATCGCGGCGAGCGATCCGTAGAGATAGAAGTCGTACCACTCGAACACGGTGCCGAGTGAGGATGCGAAGATCACGCGCTTCTCGGCCGAACTCATCGGCCGTGCCGCCTCACCCGCCCGCTGGACTGCGGTTGCTACAGCCATGGCCTAACCTCCCCAACACCATCTGCCTCCGGCGTTTCACCGGGGGCACGGGATGCGCTGCGCGTCCTCGCCTTGCGCGAGCTGCAGATCACCTGTGCGTTATAGGAAGTGTAGCTGCGGTCAATTGGTAAAGCGATTGTGATCGCCGCCATCAACACGGCCGTCCGCGGATCGTCGTGTCGCTTCTCCTGAAACGAGGAAGGGCGCGGCCATAGCCGCGCCCTCCGATACTCATCCTATGGCGCGTGGGGTCAGTGCGCGTGCGCGCCGGACGCCCCGATTCCCGTCTCGGAGCGCACGTATTGCGCCTCGAACGCCGCCCGCTCGCGCTGGCCCCGGCGGGATCTGTCCATGAGGGACACGACCCAGATCGTCGCGAAGGCCAGCGGCATCGAGAACAGAGCCGGGTTGTCGTAGGGGAAGATCGGCGCCGGGTTGCCCAGCGTCGTCACCCACACGGCCTTCGACAGCACCACCATGATCACCGCCGCGAGCAGACCGACGAGCCCGCCGGCGAGGGCACCCCAGGTGGTCGTTCCCCGCCACAGGATCGACATGGACAGCACCGGGAAGTTGCAGCTCGCCGCCACCGCGAAGGCGAGGCCGACCATGAAGGCGACGTTCTGGTTCTCGAACACGTAGCCGAGGAAGATCGCCACGATCCCGATCACCACCGCCGAGAGCTTCGACAGGTTGACCTCGCGCTTATCGGTGGTGCGCCCGCGGGCGATCACCTGAGCGTAGAGATCGTGGCTGATCGCCGAGGCGCCCGCCAGCGTCAGGCCGGCGACGACCGCGAGGATCGTCGCGAAGGCCACCGCCGAGATGAAGCCCAGGAAGTACGGGCCGCCGATCGCGTTGGCGAGGTTGACGGCGACCATGTTGGTCCCGCCGATCATGTCCTTCAGCTTGTCGAAGGTGCCGGCCGCGCCGAGCTTGTAGTAGCTCGGATCCGACATCAGCAGGGCGATGCCGCCGAAGCCGATGATGAAGGTCAGGATGTAGAAGTAGCCGATCAGGCCGGTGGCGTAGAACACCGACTTGCGGGCTGCCTGCGCGTCCGAGACCGTGAAGAACCGCATCAGGATATGCGGAAGGCCCGCGGTACCGAACATCAGGCCGACGCCGAGCGAGATCGCCTCGATCGGGTTCGACACGAGGCCGCCCGGTGCCATGATGGCCTCGCCCTTCGGATGGACCTGCACGGCGTTGGCGAACAGCGTCTCCGGGTTGAAGCCGTACCTGTACAGAACCGCGCCGGCCATGAAGGTCGCGCCGCCGAGCAGCAGGCAGGCCTTGATCACCTGCACCCAGGTGGTCGCCTTCATGCCGCCGAAGGCGACGTAGACGATCATCAGCACGCCGACGATGATCACCGCGTAGAGGTAGGGCAGGCCGAACAGGAGCTGGATCAGCTTCCCTGCGCCGACCATCTGGGCGATCAGGTAGAACGCCACCACCACGAGGGTGCCCACCGCCGAGATGATGCGGATCGAGGTCTGGTCGAGCCGGAAGCTCGCCACATCGGCGAAGGTGAACTTGCCGAGGTTGCGCAGGCGCTCCGCGATCAGGAACAGCACGATCGGCCAGCCGACTAGGAAGCCCGTCGAGTAGATCAGCCCGTCGAAGCCCGAGGTGTAGACCAGGCCCGAGATGCCGAGGAACGAAGCCGCCGACATGTAGTCGCCCGCGATCGCCAGCGAGTTCGTGCCGGCCGAGATGCCGCCGCCCGCCGCGTAGAAGTCGGCGGCCGACTTGGTGCCCTTGGCGGCCTTGTAGGTGATGCCCAGCGTTGCCAGCACGAAGAACAGGAACATGCCGATGGCCGGCCAGTTCGTAGCCGATTGCTGCACGGCGCCGAGATCGGGGCCGGCGGCGTAGGCCGCAGTCGCCGCGATGGTGGCGAGCGTCAGGCCGAGGAGGATGCGGTTCATCGGCCAACGCTCCGCTTGAGGGCGTCGCTCAGCGCGTCGAACCGGGTGTTGGCCCGGGCCACGTAGACGCCGGTCAGCGCGAAGGCGAACAGGATCACGAACACGCCCAGGAACAGGCCGAGCGAGGCGGTACCGCCGCCGACCTTCACGGCGAGCAGCGCCTTGTCGAAGGCGATCAGGCCGATGAAGCCGAAATACACCACCAGCATCAGGATGGTGAGGATCCAGCCGAACCGGGTGCGCTCATGGACGAGCTGCTGGAATTCCGGGGTGCGGACGATCCGCGCGACCTGCGGATCGGCATCTGCCCCGAGTGTGCCGGATCCCGGGGGCGCTGGTCGTCCCCGAGCGCCGAGTGTCGTTCCGCTGCTCATAATGTTTCCTCCCGCGAGGGCTCTCCGGCCCTCGGGTTCATCGCGTTGATTCGTGGTTCTTGTTGGGGGCGGGCGCCGGACCGGCATCCGCCTCATCGCGTGCTCAGCGAGGGGCTGACCCGATCAGGGGCGGTTCTGCCGGTTCTCGATCAGGTCTTCGACGACGGCCGGTTCGGCGAGCGTCGAGGTGTCGCCCAGCGAGCCGAAATCGTCCTCGGCGATCTTGCGCAGGATGCGGCGCATGATCTTGCCCGAGCGGGTCTTCGGCAGGCCCGGCGCGAACTGAATGAGATCCGGCGAGGCGATCGGCCCGATATCCTTGCGGACCCAGGTCACGAGCTCCTTGCGCAACGTGTCGTCACCCTCCTCGCCGTCGTTGAGGGTCACGTAGGCGTAGATGCCCTGGCCCTTGACGTTGTGCGGGTAGCCGACGACCGCCGCCTCGGCGACTTTCGGATGGGCAACCAGGGACGATTCAACTTCGGCCGTACCCATCCGGTGACCCGAGACGTTGATGACGTCATCGACCCGGCCGGTGATCCAGTAATAGCCGTCGGCATCGCGTCGCGCGCCATCGCCGGTGAAGTACTTGCCGGTGTAGGTCGAGAAGTAGGTCTGCTCGAACCGCTCGTGGTCGCCGTAGACCGTGCGCATCTGGCCCGGCCAGGAATCCGCGATGCAGAGATTGCCCTCGCAGGGGGCCTCCAGGACCTTGCCCTCGGCATCGACCATCTCGGGCTTCACACCGAAGAACGGCCGCGTCGCCGAGCCGGGCTTGAGGGCCGTGGCACCCGGGAGCGGGGTGATCAGGATGCCGCCGGTCTCGGTCTGCCACCACGTGTCGACGATCGAGCAGCGCTTGTCGCCGACCACGTTGTAGTACCACTCCCACGCTTCCGGGTTGATCGGCTCGCCGACCGAGCCCAGCACCCGCAGCGAGGCCCGCGAGGTCTTCTTCACCGGGCCTTCGCCGCCGCCCATCAGCGAGCGGATCGCGGTCGGTGCGGTGTAGAAGATGTTGACCTTGTGCTTGTCGATCACCTCCCAGAAGCGGGAATTCGACGGGTAGGTCGGGATGCCCTCGAACATCAGGGTCGTCGCGCCGTTCGCGAGCGGCCCGTACACGATGTAGCTGTGGCCGGTGACCCAGCCGACATCGGCCGTGCACCAGTATACGTCGCCCGGGCGGTAATCGAAGACGTACTCATGCGTCATCGACGCGTAGACGAGATAGCCGCCCGTCGTGTGAACCACGCCCTTCGGCTGGCCGGTCGAGCCCGAGGTGTAGAGGATGAACAGCGGGTGCTCGGCCTCGACCGGGGCGGCGGGGCATTCGTCGGTCACCTGCTCGGCCGCCTCGTCGTAATAGACGTCGCGGCCGGCCTCCATGGCGATGGGGCTGCCGGTGCGGCGCACCACGATGACATGGTCGACCAGATCGGTACCGATCCGCTTGATCGCCTCATCGACATTGGCCTTCAGCGGCACCTTGCGGCCGCCGCGCAGGCCCTCGTCGGCGGTGATCACCACCTTCGACTCGCAGCCCTGGATGCGCGAGGCGAGCGAGTCCGGTGAGAAGCCGCCGAACACGATGGCGTGGATTGCGCCGAGCCGTGCGCAGGCGAGCATCGCGTAGGCGGCTTCCGGGATCATCGGCAGATAGAGGGTAACCCGATCGCCCTTGCCGACGCCGCGATTGCGCAGCACGTTGGCCATCCGGCAGACCTGCGCGTGTAGTTCGCGGTAGGTGATATGCTTGGATTCGTCCGGGTTGTCGCCTTCCCAGATGATCGCCGTCTGGTCGCCGCGGGACTCGAGGTGCCGGTCGATGCAGTTATAGGCGACGTTGGTGGTGCCGTCCTCGAACCACTTGATCGAGACCTTGCCCGGCTCGAAACTGGTATTCTTGACCTTGGAGAACGGCGTCATCCAGTCGATGCGCTTGCCGTGCTCGCCCCAAAAGGCGTCCGGATCGGAGATCGACGCCTTGTACATGTCTTGATACTTGGCATCGTCGACGTGAGTACCCTCCCGCCACGCTGCCTGTACCTCGATGACCTTGCCGTCCATGGCTTTCCATCCCTGCTTGGCGCCCGATCGTATCGCGGTCTATGCCGCGCAGCCAGGACTTCCAAAGTAACGTACCGTATACTCTACGCTGGCGATATCATCGTCGATCCACGGGGCAAAGCCTCGAATCCACTAAATAAGTTGGGCACAATGTAAGGTGGTGCGCGAAGCACCGCTGTCGGGATGTCGGGCCGTGCGCGAAGCAGTTCGAGATCGCGGATCGGCCCACGCCAAACCCGCGACGCCTTGCACGGTCGCATGTGACCGCGGCCTCAGCCCGCCGCCGCCTGACGCGCCGGCATGATGATTTCCACCAGCGTGCCATCCTCCGCCGGAGTCGACAGCTGAAGGCGGCCGCCATTCGCCTCCACCAGGGCGCGGGGCAGGGCCAGACCCTCCTCGACATCCCGGCCCCGGTCGGCGGCGGACCGCGCGGCGGCCCCCGTGTCGCGAACCCGGAGCGCGACGCCGGCCCGCTCGGCCGCACCGGTCGACACGATGATCTGGCCGCCGACTGCCGACCGCCGGATCGCGTTCTCGATCACCAGGGCCGCGGCGCGACTTACGGACGGCTCGTCGGCCTCCAGCTCCGCAAGATCCGACGAAAAGCTCGTGCGCACGACGATGCGGCCGCGGGCCGCCTCGGCCTGGAGCTGCGCCACGCATCCCGCCACGACATCGTTGAGATCGAGGGTGCGCGGCTCGAGGTGCAGGGCGCCAGCCTCCACGGCCGCGAGGTCGAGCAGCTTGCCGACGCGTTCGAGCATCGCATCGCCGGACGCCTTGATCTCGGCGAGGCAGGCCCGGTAGCGCGCGTCGCCCAGGGGGCCGAAGGGCTCCTTCAGCATCGCGTCGGCGAGCGCGATCATGCCGGTCAGCGGTTCGCGGAACGCGCGATCAGCGCGCACCAGAGCGAGACCGGTGCCGTTCGAGGCGTCCCGATCCGAGGCGCCCGTCGGCGTCTGTCCGCGGAGACGGCCCGCCGGCTCGACGATGGCGAACCGGTGGCTATCCCCCTCAGCAGCCTTGACGTCGAGACTCACGGGCGTGCCGGAGAGGGTCACGCGACGCGGTCCCTTGACCACGCCACGTAGGACATCGGCGACGGTCAGCACGCAATCCCGATCGAACTGAGCGACGAAACTGCCACCCACGATCTCTCGTGGCGCGCAGTCGAATAGGCGGGCGGCGGCACGATTCACCGACACGATCCGCCCTGCCTGATCGAGGGTCACCACGCCCGTATCGAGCGCGTCCAGCGCGGCCTCGGCGGCGGTCGCCCGCTCGGCTTGAGCGGTGCGGTCGAGGCGCTCGGCAGCCAGGGCCATGGCGGCATCGGCCTCGTCGAGCGGACGCAGGACCAGGCATGCCGCAGCCGCCCCGGCCCAAAGGCAAGCGCCGCTCAGCATCTCGACCGGCCTGACGTACCCGTCGGCGCCTGTGACGGTGGTCCGTCGCGCCGCCGGATCCGCGTCCGCCTTGCGTGGTGCGCCCGGAAGCACTGCGCTGAGCCCGCGCCCCGACAGAGCCGCGCTGTCGGCGTCGCCGGTCAGCTCCAGAAGCTTGCGATTCGCCCCGAGGATCACGCCGTCCCGATGCACCAGCACCGGAACCGGAAGCCCGGCCAGTAGCTCGGGGAACGCAGCGGCGCGGCCTGCGCCCTCCCGCGATTCCACGGCGCCCGCTTGCGGCCCGGGAAAGGGCATGACGGCGCCGCCTTCCGGCCTCGGCGCGGCTTCCTCCGACGTCGCCTCATCGCCAGCGTAGCGTGCCCCGAGGGCCCGGGCGATCTCGCGGAACGCGGCATGCTCGTCGTTCGAAAGCGCGGTCGCTACGGGTTCCAGCTCACCAGCGGGCGGCGGTTCGGGTTCGCTCGTCACCGCTGCGGGTTCGGGCAGTACGGACGGGGTTGCTGTCGGTGGGAGCGGCGCGTCCGCGACCGGCTGCGCCCCCGGCAAATCGACCGGCGATGCCTCCGGCAGGTCGACCGGCGATGCCTCCGGCAGGTCGACCGGCGGCGCCGTGGGTCCGGACCGGAGCAACCCGAAGCCGGCAAAGCCCGAGCCGCTGGCTTCACCCCGGCCGAGCGGTGCACCCGAGAGTTCGACCCGGCACGGACCGGCGCCGGCATCCAGCACCGCCGGCTCGCCGCGGAAGGTCCGCCGCTCCCGCAGAGCCGCCAAAACCCCGTCGGCGCCCGACATGCGTCCGGCCGCCGCGAGATCCTGCCACCGTTGCCCGACGAGTCCGGCCAGAAGATCCGGGCCCGTGAATTGGATCACCGTGCCCGAAGCGTCGAGCCGCCACAGAAACCGATCGTCCCGGACGACGACAGAGGCCGGCTTCGGCGCCGGCGCGCTCTCGGGTTGGCGCTGACGCGCCCGCGGTCCGACGGGAGCCGTGGGAATTACCAGGATCGCATCCGTGCCATCGTCGCGGTGCCCACGGGCCAGCCAGCAGAGCACCGGGGGCGCGATGCGGCGGGGATCGATGCGCAGCCGCGCGAGCCGGGGCGCATCATCGTTCGGCGCCGTCGACAGGATCTGCCGAAATAATTCCGCGCGACCGGGGCCGGAAAGCGCGTCGGACAGGGCGTGCGCGGCCGGAGAGGCGTGCAGCATCTGCCCGTCGCCCGCATCGACGACGAGATGGATCGGGTTCGGCATGGCCAGGGCCGCCGACAGACTTGGTAGCCGCCGCCAGGCCGCAAAAGCGGTGGTGAGACCGAGCCCACGCTCCGGATTGGCCGATGTCAGTGTCGTCTCCAAAGCCCGCGACCTCGAACCCCAACGCGATCCGACGCTCCTCCCGGTGAGAAACGACGACGACCGACGCACTTTTGTAAACGCTGTGTCGCCGCGGCGCTTAATCTTCGCAACGACCGTCATACGTTTACGTTGTATCAACCTTAACGCCGATGGCGTGGCTGGCATATGGCGGCGAATCGGTTATTGTGCAGCGCACAACAAGCCATCCACAGGCTGACATGAGAGGAGACGACACATGGCCAATCCCCCGAACTATGAAGTTCCCGCCGAGATGCGCGACATGGCCGAGAAGAGCGTCGAGCAGGCGCGCAAGGCCTTCGACAGCTTCATTGGTGCGGCCCGTCGCACGGCCGATACGGTGCAGGGTTCCGCTGAAGTCGCGCGCACCAACGCCCGTGATGTCTCTACGCGCGGCTTCGAATATGCCGAGCAGAACGTCAACGCGGCTTTTGACCTCGCTCAGAAGCTCGTCCGCTCCCGCGACATGCAGGAGGCGATGCAGCATCAGGCCGAGTTCGTGCGCAGCCAGTTCGCCGCTATCCAGGCTCAGGCCAAGGAGTTCAGCGGCCTGGCGCAGAGCGCGATGCAGCAGGGTGCCGAGCGCGCCAAGTCGGCAATGCAGCGGGGCGCCGACGAGGCCCGCAAGGCCATGGAGCAGGGGCAGGATGCTGCCAAGCAGACGGCTCAGAACGTGCAGGATGCCGCCGAGCGCGCCAACCACTAACATCGCCTGAGTGTGATGCTGCTGCGGCCCGCTGCCGGTTTCCGGCGGCGGGCCGTCTCGTTTTCGCCGGTATTGCCGTCGAGATCCGCCCGGCGGACGGGTCGGTCCGCATCGAGCGAAGGATTCAAGGATGCGCCCCGCTGTCTCCGGCCGCACGCGCCTGCGTGACACACTCCGTCTGACGATCGCCGCGCTGGCCCTCGCCGCCGCGCTGCCCGGGACCGCGGCCCGTGCGCAATACGTCGACGAGCCGGCCTACGGTGCGCCGCCGTCCGGCTACGAAGGCGAGTACCGCCCGGTGCCACGCCGGCGGGAACGGGCCCCTGTGGGCTTCAACTGCGATGCCGTCCAACAGGGCATCACCGGGCCGAAGCCGTTCTCCTGCCCGCTTCCGGGTCCGCGGCCCCTCGGCGTGCGTTGCTTCTGCGATCTCCCGATCGCGTCGTTCAGCCCGGCACAGACGGCCGTGGGCCGCGTCGTTCCGTAGAAACGATTTGGCCGCGTCGCCTGATTCAAGCAACGCGGCCAAATTATCGACAAAAGGCCCGGCCGGAGCTGGACCGTCTAGTTCAGTTCAGCACGACGACCTTGGCGCCAACCTTGACCCGCTCGTACAGGTCCGTGACGTCATCGTTGGTCATGCGGATGCAGCCCGAAGACACGGCCTGACCGATCGTATCCGGCTCGTTCGAGCCGTGAATACGGAACTCGGTGCGGCCGATATACATGGCGCGGGCGCCGAGCGGGTTCTCGATGCCGCCGGCCATGTAGCGGGGTAGGTCGGGGCGGCGGGCGATCATGGCCGCCGGGGGCGTCCACGAGGGCCACTCGCGCTTGGCCGTGATGGTGTTGGTGCCGCTCCAGCTGAAGCCCGGACGGCCGACACCAACGCCGTAGCGGAGCGCCTGACCGTTGCCCATGACGTAGTAGAGCCGGCGCTCGGCGGTGGAGACCACGATCGTGCCGGGGGCGTAGGGCGCGTCGAATGCCACGACCTCGCGGGGGATCGGCTGGACCTGAGCCTGTGGCGCGGCCTGCACGCCCTGGCCATACCCCGGGGCGTAAGTCCCCTGGTAACCGTACTGACCCTGATCCTGGTAATACGAGTCGGCGTCCTCGGTCCCAAAGGGATCGTAGGACGAAGCGGCGAAGGCCGGCGTTGCGGCAAGAACAGTCGCGCCCAGCAGCGCGGCGAGTGCGGTGACCGTGGTCTTCATGAGTGGCCTACCTGTGCAATAACCTTTGCCATTACAAGCGTGAGCATAGGCAGACAGTTCCACACAACCGCCACGATTTCGGTGGGCGGCGGAATACGCAGGCCCGCTCGCCCGTGCTGGTCCGCTCAGACGACCTCGTCGGTGTGCACGTCGAAGCGGGCGAGATGGGCATAGCCGAAGTTGGTCGAGATCGCGCAGTCGGTCGCATCTCGCCCACGGGCCATGACGATGCGGCCGATGCGGGGGCGGTTGTGGCGGGCGTCGAACGTGTACCAGCGCGGGCCCGCCGGACCGTCGAGATAGGCCTCGAACCAGGCAGAGAAGTCCATCGGCGCGGGGTCGATGGGCACGCCGATGTCGCCGAGATAGCCGGTGGCGTAGCGGGCCGGGATGTTCATGCACCGGCACAGGGCGATGGCCAGATGGGCGAAGTCGCGGCAGACGCCTTCGCGCTGCATGAAGCCGTCATGGGCAGTACGGGTGGCATCGGCGCGCTGGTAGTCGAATCGCAGGCGCTCGTGGGTGTAATCGACAATCGCCTGGACGCGGGCCCAGCCCTCAGGCGTAGAGCCGAACAGCGACCACGCCGTCTGGGATAGCTTGTCGGTGTCGCAGTAGCGCGAGCCGAGCAGGAACATCAGCACGGCGTCCGGCAAATCCTGCACCGGGATCTGCCGCGCCTCGCGCTCGATAATATCCGGCTCGCCGCTGTCGGCGACCATGAAATCCGCCGAGACCGTCAGTTGGCCCGCCGGCGCGACGACGCGGTGGCAGATGTTGTCGTAGGTGTCCCTGAACTCGTGCACCGGGAGTGGCGGATCGAAGGTGATCACGTGCGGCGTAAGCACGTCGGGCATCCGCGACGGGTGGACGCTTACCATCAGGATCATCGGGGTCGGCTGGGTCATCGTGAAGGCGATATCGAAACCCGTCTTGATCTTCATCGCGGCCACCTTGCTGTATCGCTCTCCGCGCGGGGTCGCCACGCATGTTCGTTCCGGATCCGGGATCAACGCGCCGGGCTGGGGGCGGACCCTTGATGCAGTATCTGGTCTGTCGTGATTGGAGTTGCCGCAGTCCCGGTCAGTTCCACGACGTCGACCTCGACACGCATACCCAGATCGTCACTGGCCAGGCCGAAGAAGGAGCCGTGCAGCGGCACCGCCTGCGCGGGATCCCGGGTCACTGCTACGCGAATCAGGTCGCGGTTTCCGACGATCCCGTTGGTCGGGTCGAACTCGACCCAGCCGGCACCCGGAAGATAGACTTGCAGCCACGCATGGGTTGAGCCGCCCCCGACATGGCGCGCGCGGTCATTGCGGGGATTGTAGAGGTATCCGGACACGAACCGGGCTGCCATCCCGAGCGCGCGCACCGCTTCCATCATCAGCACGGCGAAGTCCCGGCACGAGCCACGTCGGCCGCGCAGGGTCGTGAGCGGGTCCTGCACGCCCTTTTCGCTACGGGCGAGATAAGTGAAGTTTGCCCGGACGCCGCGGGTCATGGCGGCCAACAACTCCTGCGTGGGAATGCGCCCGTTTGCCGGCAGGAAGCTGCGTGCCCAGGCATCCACCTCATGCTTCGGGTCGGGCCATTGCCGTTCGATGGAGCGGGCAAGGTCCGGCATGTCCTCGGCCCCGTACCCGAACGGGAAATGGGTCGCGTGCGGGGCCAGCGGGAAGACCGGCGCATGCTCAGGCGTGTGCTCGAGGGTGATGCCGCAGGCGAAGGTGAGCGTTTCCGCGCGTATGTCGAAGGTGGCCACCGCCACGCAGTTGCCGAACACGTCGAACAGCCAGCGCAGCGTTGCCGGTTCCGGTGCGATATCGAGGGTCGCCTCGATCAAACGCTGATCGTAGCTGTCGCGTGGCCGGAACATGATCCGGTGCTCGCCGAACGAGACCGGGCGCCTGTACCGATAAGTCGTTCGGTGTTGGACGGATAGGATCGGCAAAGCGGCTCTCTTCCGGCGCGCGCCGTTGCGAACTCCATCAACGCGCGAACGTGTCATGCAAGGGCCGGGCCCCGCAGGTTCGCGGGGCGGGCTCGTTCGACGGGAGCCGCACCGCGGCCGGCCAACGACCGCGGGCCGCAGCGTCAGACAACAGGAGGCGCAGGCTCGGCAGCCGCGCGCTCCGCCTCGACCAGCACGTCGAGCGGACGCCACGGCTTGGAAATGAACACGGCCTCCTGCGGGAGGTCGGGACGGGGCAAGTCGTGGCCGGAGGTCACCACCAGCCGCGCCCGGGGCCAGAGGGTCGCCACAGCCCGCGCAAGTTGCAAACCGTCCATCTGGCCGGCCAGCCGGATATCGGCGAAGACCAGGGCCACCTCTCCGCCGCGCGCCAGCAGTACCAACAGTGCGGCCTCAGCACTGTCGCAGCCGATCACGTCGAGCTCGGTCTCCTCGAGCAGCGTCTCGGCCAGCGCACGGATCTGGGGATCGTCTTCGACGACAAGCGCAAGCCGCGCATGCACGGCAGCCGTCGCGACGGCGCCCGCCTCCGGTCGCGCGGGCTCTTCGGTCTCGGTCTGACGGACGCGGCGAACCAGGGCGGCGAGGTGCTCGGGCAAGCCCTCCGACACGAGGTCGTCGTAGAACGACGCGAGGGTCCGGCCTATCTGATCGAGCGGAATACCCGGTGTGAGCGTATCGGTGAGCGGCAGGGGTGCGCTCGTCTGGTGCTTCCTCAAGGACTCCCCCCGAAGTCTTCACGCGCAGGACGAAAGCGCGGCGCGCAAGGAGGAAAGTCGGCAATCCGCCGGTGGTTGCGCGCCGATGTGGAATCTGGCGCTGGCTCGCCGACCCGTTACTGGGTGGCGGTCTCCGCATCCGCGTACGCCATGACACCCGAGACGGCGCGCACGTTCTGGTAACGCGAACCGCGGCTGCTCATCATCGTCTCGAACTTCTCGTGGACCTGGGCCACCGAGAGGCTCAACGGCTTGCGGTGCCGGCCCCGGCCGATGAAGCGGCCGGCCGCGAAGAAGATCGAGCGGTTGGCCCTGGCCGGACCGGGGAGGAGCGCGGCCGCTGCGGCGGCGGGCTTGTTGACCACGTTGGCCAGGAACTCCTCGGCGTCGTCCGGACCGAGGAAGTGGGCGAGATAGACTTCACCGAGGGTCAGTTCGCGCCCGATGCGGAGCGCGATGCGGGCCGCGTCGCGCTTGAGCATCTCGCCGGCCATCAGCGCCGAGAGGTAGGGGTCGCGGCGGAGTTCGAGCACCCGGGCCCGTTCGGCCGGATCGCTGATAACGGGCCGGTCGTTGCCGTCGGCCGTGATCAGCGCGGCCTCCTTCGCCATCCCGTACTTGGTGCCGAAGTCGCGGACCACGCCGAGCCACGTGCGCTCGATGAATTGGTAGAGGCCGGTCGCCGAGGAGGTCTTGGCCTGGACCGCGGTGACGAAGCTCGATTCCTTGTCGGCCACCGCCATGAGCAGGACCGGATCGGTCTGGACCGCCTGGGCGGCGCGCACGATCGTCTGCACGAGGTGGCGCCGGATCTTCATCGGGCCGAATTCGAGAATGTCGTTCGGGTCGCCCGCCGCGCTCTCGGAGAGCAGGAAGTCGTAGGAGACACGATCGACCGTGTTGGAGCCGATCTCGGTGTCGAGGTCATGCACGGCGGCGAAGCTCGAAGAGGCCCGCAGCGGCGTCCGCTCCAACTCGTCCTCCAGCGCAACCGTGTGGATGCGCGGGCGGGGCATCGGGATCTCGGTGGCGGCTTCCGCGACCGACATGGCCGGTGACAGGCCCACCTTGCCGAGGTCGACACCCGACCCGATCAGGGCGGCGCTGAGACCGCCGGCGATCAGCGTCACGGTCATCAGCGACCGGACCAGGGCGGGAGCGCTGCCATGGGCGCGGCCGAGCATCGGCTGCGCGGCGATCACGTCGGCACGGCGCGTGCCGAAATGCCCGGCGCCAGACTTGCCTGTGATGGCCTTCGACGTTCCGACCGTGCGGCCCTGCATCGTTGATCCGATTCCCCGCGCCGTTGACGGCGCCACGGGTTCATCATCGCTTGACAGATGTGGCAACAACACGGCCGCGCTTGTGGCGGAGCTGGGGCTAATCGCGGTGTTTTCGCGGCCGATACCTGTAAGCCACAGGTTCAGACCACATTTCCGGGCGCCGGTGCGGGGAAGGCGCAATTTTTGTCGAGCGATGCCACGCCGGAAGCGGCGAATCGCCAGGGAGCAGGGAACGGCAAGCACTTAGGCCGGGCACCGATTGCAACACGGTCCGGAACGGCTCTAAGAGGGCGCCATGCGGATGCCGCTCGAAGGTGAGCGGTGCCCGGTCCCGTGTTCCTGCCAGAGCTAGCCTTGATGAGCGGCGTCAACGAGATCCGGTCGACCTTCCTCGACTACTTCGCCAAGGCGGGGCACGAGGTCGTGCCCTCTTCGAGCCTCGTGCCGAAGAACGATCCGACGCTGATGTTCACCAATGCCGGCATGGTGCAGTTCAAGAACGTCTTCACCGGGATGGAGAAGCGCGCCTACGACCGAGCCACGACGGCGCAGAAATGCGTGCGCGCCGGCGGCAAGCACAACGACCTCGACAATGTCGGCTACACCGCGCGCCACCATACGTTCTTCGAGATGCTCGGCAACTTCTCGTTCGGCGACTACTTCAAGGACCGCGCGATCGAGCTCGCCTGGACGCTGATCACCAAGGAGTTCGGCCTCAAGCCGGACAATCTTCTGGTCACGGTCTATGCCGACGACGACGAGGCCGCCGGCCTGTGGAAGAAGATCGCGGGCCTGTCCGACGACAAGATCATCCGCATCGGCACCTCCGACAATTTCTGGCAGATGGGCGATACCGGCCCCTGCGGACCGTGCTCGGAGATCTTCATCGATCAGGGCCCTGCGCTGCAGGGTGGGCCGCCCGGTTCTCCGGACGAGGATGGCGACCGGTTCCTGGAGTTCTGGAACCTCGTGTTCATGCAGTACGAGCAGGTGGAGCCGGGCTCACGCAACCCGCTGCCGCGGCCGTCGATCGATACCGGCATGGGCCTCGAGCGCATGGCGGCGATCCTCCAGGGCGTGCACTCGAACTACGACACCGACCTGTTCCGGGCGCTGATCGATGCGGTGGCCCACGCGGTCTCGCGGGCGCCCGAGCCCGCGACGATGGCCTCCTATCGGGTGATCGCCGACCATCTGCGGGCCGCCTCGTTCCTCGTGGCCGACGGCGTGCTGCCGGGCAACGAGGGCCGGGGTTACGTGCTGCGCCGGATCATGCGCCGGGCCATGCGCCACGCCGAGATCCTGGGCGCCCGTGAGCCGACAATGTTCCGCCTCGTGCCGACCCTGATGCGCGAGATGGGCCAGGCCTACCCGGAGCTGATGCGGGCCGAGAGCCTGATCGCCGAGACGCTGAAGCTGGAAGAGACCCGGTTCCGACGGACCCTGGAGCGGGGCCTGTCGATTCTCGACGCCGAGAGCCGCGAGCTCAAGGATGGCGACAAGCTCTCCGGCGAGACCGCCTTCACCCTGTACGACACCTACGGCTTCCCCCTCGACCTGACGCAGGACGCGCTGAAGGCTCGGGGCATCGGCGTCGATACCGAGGCATTCACGGCGGCGATGCAGCGCCAGAAGCAGGCGGCGCGCGAGGCCTGGAAGGGTTCGGGCGAGGCGGCGACCGAGACTGTCTGGTTCGGGCTGCGCGACCGTCTCGGCGCGACGGAGTTCCTGGGCTACGAGACCGAGAGCGCAGAGGGCATCGTAACCGCGCTGCTGCGCGACGGCGGCGAGGTACAGGGCCTCGAAGCGGGCCAGACCGGCCTCGTCCTCGTCAACCAGACGCCGTTCTACGGAGAATCGGGCGGTCAGGTGGGCGATACTGGTGTGATCCTGGCGCAGGGCGTGCGGGCGCGGGTCACCGACACCCAGAAGATGCTCGGCGACCTGTTCGTCCACCACGTCACCGTGGAGGAGGGGCGCTTGAGCCTAGACCAGCCGGTGGAGCTCAAGGTCGATCACGCCCGCCGCCGCGCGATCCGGGCCAACCACTCCGCGACCCACCTCCTGCACGAGGCGCTTCGACAGGTGCTGGGCGACCATGTCGCCCAGAAGGGCTCGCTGGTGAGCCACGAACGCCTGCGCTTCGACATCAGCCATCCGAAGCCGATCGAGGCCGACGAACTGGTCCGGGTCGAGGATATCGCCAACGCGGTGCTTCTGCAGAACGCGCCGATTGTCACGAAACTCATGGCGGTGGACGACGCCATCGCGTCGGGCGCGCGGGCGCTGTTCGGCGAGAAATACAGCGACGAGGTCCGGGTCGTCTCGATGGGCCATCCGGTCGATGCGCAAGCCGGCCAGGGGCGGCCGAAGAGCTTTTCCGTCGAACTCTGTGGCGGCACCCATGCGGGGCGCACCGGCGATATCGGTGCGATCACCATCGTGGCGGAGAGCGCGGTCGGGGCGGGCGTGCGCCGGATCGAGGCGCTGACCGCCGATGCGGCCCGGCATCATCGCGCCGCGGAGGCACGCACGCTGGCGGCGCTCGCGGGCATCCTCAAGGCGCCGTCCTCCGAGGCACCCGATCGGCTGACGGCTCTGATGGACGAGCGGCGGCGCCTGGAACGTGAATTGGCCGAGACCCGGCGCAAGCTCGCCATGGGCGGCGAGGGCGGCCCAGGGTCGGGCGCGCAACAGACCGAGATCGGTGGCGTGGCGTTCCGCCGGTCGGTGGTCGAGGGTCTCGACATGCGCGACCTCAAGCCGATCGTCGACGAGGAGAAGAAGCGCCTGGGATCCGGCATCGTGGCGGTGGTCGGCGTCGGGCCGGACGGCAAGGCCGGCTTGGTGGTCGGTGTGACCGACGACCTGACGGAGCGCTATGACGCGGTCGGGCTGGTCCGGGCCGGCGCCGGGGCGCTCGGCGGCAAGGGCGGCGGCGGACGGCGTGACATGGCGCAGGCTGGCGGCCCCAACGGGGCCGGCGCGGAAGCCGCTCTCGACGCTGTCGAGCAAGCCCTCACTGCGGCGGCCTGAACGAACAAGGCCGCACCGTTTCCGGTGCGGCCTGTCCTATCTGGAGCGTCGCGCTCTCGGCGAGGGCTTACTTGCCGCCTCCGCCAGCGCCGCCCTGCGGCGCGACCCGCGACGGCTGGTTCGCGTTGCCGGCGGCGGCCGAGTCAGTTGAGATCGTGTCGGCCGGCTGGCCGGTCGGAGAGTACGTGATCGACGGGTCGTTGCCGGTCGTGCTGGACTGCGTGCTGACCACACCGGGAGCGCCAGGCGGTACCCCGACCCGGGCGCCATTCGGTGTCTCCACGACTTGGGCGGCGGCCGGCGCGATGGCGGCCAGCGTCAGCACGGTGATGAGAAGTGCCCGGGTCATAAGAAATCCTACCGTTGTCCGACCCGGGCAACTTCGTTAGCGCACAATCGATCCTGCGTTGTTGCGACGCGGTAGAGGGCGGACAGCGGGTTAGTTGATCCGCGTCCAGCTTTGGCGCTTGCAGAAAACGCTCATGACGCAGCCCGAAACCTCGAGCGTGTTGGGGCTGGTTAGGCGCAGGGACCCCGAATAGGTCTTTCCGTCATTCGGGTTGTAGAGCGAACCCGAAAAGCCCGAACCATCCTTCTGGGGGGCGTCGAGGATCTGTACGCCGACGACGCTGCGGGTGCGCAACGCAGGGTCCGGATTCTTGGCGTCCAGCGCCTTGCCGGGGGCGCTGACGATCGTTCCGCAATAGCCGTTGCCGCAGGGTGCGACGCGGATGCGCGAACTGCCGGTCTCTGTCAGCCAAAGTCCCGCCGGATCGGCCGCCCTTGCCGGACCCGACAGGGAGCCGATCCCGACCGCCACCAAAGCTGCAAGGCCAAGCCTCGAACGCATGCCCGTTCCTCCCGCTTTTCTCGTTCGGCTCGACTCGGAGCCTGCTTGATCGTGGCTCACGGCTTGTATCATCGGGCTGGCAGCCTAGCCCGCTCGAGAAGCGTCCGCCCAACGGCACAGCGGGCGGTCCGCCGTGGACGGCTCTGTCGCGCAGTCCGCTTCCTGGGGCAGAGCGCCCTGAGCCATCGCCGGCTGATGCGCCCGAATGGCTACCGAAGCCTTAGCGCGTCGCGGTCGGTAGGGCGGATCCGAGATAGGTCTCGACGACTTCGCAGAAGGGCTGCCCGGCTCCGGTCGAGAGCACCGCATCGACTTCGAACAACGGATCCTCCGGTTCTGTGCCCGGTGGGCGGGCTCGAACTTCGACGGTCCGGCGGACCGGGGCGAGCGGACGTACGACCCGACCGAACGGCGTGCGGGTCCCGTCCAGCACGGCGTTCATCTCAGGCGTCAGCCGCGCCGGCACGTACCAATTGTCCGCCTCGGACATCACGTGCTCGCCGCAGACGAGGCGCACCCGCCGATAGCGCACCGGCTCATCCGGGCCGATCGCCAACCGGGCGCGCTGCGCAGCGGTCAGCGGCTTGTCCGGGCCCGGCAGACGTAAAGCCACGAGATGTGGATCGGCGGCGAGCCGATGCTCGGCGCACCAGCCTTCAAGGGCGAGCGTCGCGCTGTCTGAGCCGAGGATTCGGTCGCGCAAAGCCGCAACGAGGGCTTCGGAGTTGGCAGGCTTGCTGATGACGATCGGGGCCTCAGCGAGGGCTCGGCCCGGAATGGTCATCGCCAGCGTGGCCACCAGGGCAACCGAGACGACGATCGGATGCCTTTGGGATCGCCCGGCCGGCAACGGCATCTCCACACGCAGATTCCTCATCGACGCACCGCCTTCGACGTGCCGTTAACGCCGCAGCCGCTCCGGAGTCCATCCCGGGGGCACTGCCAGTGTCGATGCGTCCGCGCGGGAACCGCTACCGCCGCGCCGCCGGCGGGAGGTCTGTGCAGAGGCCAAGGGCAGCCTCTGCGGCGAGGCCGACCGTCTCACCGAGGGTCGGATGCGGATGGATCGTCCGGCCGATATCGATGGCGTCCGCCCCCATCTCGATGGCCAGCGCGATCTCGCCGATCAGGTCGCCCGCGCTTGGTCCCACGACGGCGCCGCCCACGACACGCTTGGTTCCCGACTCGAACAGCAGTTTGGTCAGGCCATAATCTGCGCCGTTGGCGATGGCTCGACCCGAGGCGGCCCACGGAAAGCGCGACACCTCCACGGCCCGGCCAGCCGCCCGCGCTGCCGTTTCGGTGACACCGACCCAGGCGATTTCCGGATCGGTATACGCCACGGACGGGATCACGGCGGCGTCGAACCCCGCCCGGTGTCCGGCGGCGACTTCGGCAGCCACGTGGCCCTGGTGAACGGCTTTGTGGGCCAGCATCGGCTGCCCCACGAGATCGCCGATGGCGAGGATGTTGGGCACGTTCGTTCGCAACTGCGCGTCGACCGGCACGAACCCGTTTTCCACGGAGACGCCGGCAGCCTCCAGACCGAGCTCCGCGCCGTTCGGCCGGCGCCCGGCCGCCTGGAGCACGAGGTCGTAGGTCGTGGCCTGCGCCTCGCCCGCCAGCGTGACGGCGATGCCCTCCGGGCCGGCGGTAGCGGAAATCACCTCGGCTCCGGTCAGCAGACTGTCGAAGCGGTGCGCGTTGCGCTTGGTCCAGATCGCCACGAGGTCGCGATCGACGCCTTCCAGCAGGTTCGGTAGCCGTTCAACGACGTCGACCCGGGCGCCGAGCGCGCTGTAGACGGTGGCCATCTCCAAACCGATGATGCCGCCGCCGATCACCAGCAACCGGCGGGGCACGAACGGCAGCTCCAGGGCACCGGTGGAGTTCACGATGCGCGGATCCTGCGGCAGCATCGGCAACGCCACCGGTGAGGAGCCGGCCGCCACGATGGCGCTGGCGAAGGCGACGCTGCGTTCGCCGCCCTCTTGTGTGGCGACCGTAACCGTCTTGGGTCCGGTGAATCGCGCGGTCCCGCGGATGACGCTGACCTTGCGCTGGCGCGCCATCTGGGTGAGCCCGTCGGTGAGACGGCGCACGGTCCCGGCCTTGAAGCTCCGCAGCTTGTCCAGATCGATCGCCGGAGCGCCGAAGCTGATGCCGTGGGCGGCGAGGCGCTGTGCCTCCTCGGTCACGGACGCAACGTGCAGCAGCGCCTTCGACGGGATGCAGCCGACGTTCAGGCACACGCCGCCCAGCGTCGCGTCGCGTTCCACGAGGATGACCCGCTGCCCGAGATCGGCGGCCCTGAAGGCCCCCGAATACCCGCCTGGGCCGCCACCGATCACCAGCACGTCGCAATCCGCATCCGGGTTCTGGGTGGGAACCGGCACGGGGGAGGGTGCCTCGGCATTTTGGTCGGCGATGGCAATGCGCGCGATCAGCGTCCCGGCCGAGACCCTGTCGCCGAGGCCGACCAGCATCTCCGTCAGCCGTCCCGCCGCCGGGGACGGAATGTCCAGGGTCGCCTTGTCGGATTCGACCACCAGCAACGTCTGATCGCGGGTGACCGCCTGTCCCGGCATTACCGGAATCTCGATGACCGGCACGTCGGCATAGTCCCCCAGATCGGGGACGCGGATCTCGTGGAACGCGGGCATGGCGGAGACCGTCACAGGAGGGCGCGGCGCAGGTCCGACAGGACCGCGGCCACGTGTCCGAGGAAGCGGGCGGCGGCTACGCCGTCCACCACGCGGTGGTCCCAGGACAGGCTCAGCGGCAGGATCAGGCGCGGCTGGAAGGCTTTGCCGTCCCAGACCGCCTCCATGCGCGAGCGCGCCGCGCCGAGGATCGCGACCTCGGGGGCGTTGATGATCGGCGTGAAGCCGTCGCCGCCGATGCCGCCGAGCGACGAGATCGAGAAGCAGCCGCCCTGCATGTCCGCGCCCGCAAGTGTCCCGGCCCTGGCCTTGTCGGCCAGCGCAGACATTTCAGTGGCGATCTCGATGATCCCCTTCCGGTCGCATTCGCGCACCACCGGCACCATCAGGCCCTTCGGTGTGTCGACCGCGAAGCCGACATGGACATAGTCCTTGAGGACGAGGTCGCCGCCTTCGAGCGACGTGTTGAAGCGTGGGTAGGCTCGGAGCGCGGAGGCCGCAGCCTTGATCAGGAAGGTCACCATGGTGACCTTCGCGGGCGGCGTGCGCGGCTCCTTGTTGAGTCCTATGCGGAACGACTCGATCTCCGTCACGTCGGCCCGGTCGAAGTTAGTGACATGCGGGATCGTCAGCCAGTTGCGGCTGAGATTGGCGCCCGAGAGCGTCTGGATCCGCGACAGGGGTTCGCGCCGGACCGGGCCGTACTTGGCGAAATCCAGCGCTGGCCAGGGCGGCAGACCGGCGCCGATCCCGGAGGCCGGCGCGCTCGGCTGCCTGGCCGGCGCGGCGAGGGCGGCCTTGACGAAGGTGTGGATGTCCTCGCGCAGGATCCGTCCCTTTGGGCCGGTGGCGGGCACGTGCTCCAGGGCCACGCCGAGTTCACGAGCGAGCTGGCGCACCGACGGACTGGCATGCACATCGCCGGACGATGCCGGGAGCGGTTCGCGCTGCGCGGTCTCCGACGCGGCGCGACCGACCCCCTCTCCGGTGCGGGAGAGGGCTGGGGTGAGGGTTGCGCCGTTTCCGGAAAGACCTGATCCCTCGCCCTGTCCTTCTGGCGCACGGGGAAGGGGTCGGGCGTCCTGTCCGGGCTCCGTTTGTGCAAGAGCAGCAGATGTTTCTGTTGCCGTTGTGGTCGCGGGCCCAGCCCCCTCCGCGGGCTCGACCATCAGAATCGGCGTCCCCTCCGAGACCTTTGAGCCCACCCCGACCAGCAGCTCGCGCACAACGCCAGCGACCGGGGAGGGGACCTCCATGGTCGCCTTGTCGGATTCGATGCTGAGGATCAGGTCGTCCACCGCGAGGCGGTCGCCGGGCTTCACCAGAAGCTCGATGACCGGCACGTCCCGATAGTCGCCGATATCCGGAAGGGCGATCTGCAGCGCGGCGCTCATGCGGGTAAATTTCCGTAGATCGGGCGTTCGGAGGAGTTGCTGGATGTATGGAGGCCCCTCGGCAGGCCGCCCGGACTCAGATGGTCCAAGGCGCGGGAGCGTCCGCGGTGATGCCGTATCGGCGGATCGCCTCGGCAACCGTGGCGCGCGGCACCTCACCGGCCTCGGCCAGAGCGTGCAGGGCGGCGATCGCCACGTGCTGCCGATCGACCTCGAAGAAGCGGCGGAGTGCGCTGCGGGTGTCGCTGCGGCCGAACCCGTCGGTGCCGAGCGCGACGAAGCGCGCGCCGACATAGGAGGCGATCAACTGCGGGTAGGCCCGGACGTAGTCGCTCGCTGCAACGATCGGCGCCGATCCCGGTAGCAGCGCCGCCACGTGACTGACCGGCGCCTCAGCCTCGGGCTTCAGCATCGCCTGCCGCTCGGCTTCCCG
Source organism: Methylobacterium sp. GC_Met_3 (assembly GCF_026540775.1). Lineage (NCBI taxonomy): Bacteria > Pseudomonadati > Pseudomonadota > Alphaproteobacteria > Hyphomicrobiales > Methylobacteriaceae > Methylobacterium > Methylobacterium sp. GC_Met_3. The sequence goes on along the minus strand of NZ_JALNUL010000033.1, from coordinate 8,702 downwards.
GGCATCGCGCGCCAACTCGCTGAAGCTCGTGACGCTGAACACCTCGGCAGTGACGCCCCAATCCTGCGCCAGCAGGCCGGCCGCCGCGATCACCTCCGGCAGGATCGCCCCTGAGCCGAGGAGGCGCACCGTACCGGCAGCGCTCTCCGGTCCCGACAGGCGGTACATCCCCTTGAGTATGCCGACCTCCGCGCCCTCCGGCATCGAAGGCTGAGCGTAGTTCTCGTTCATGGCGGTTAGGTAGTAGAAGGCGTCCTCGCCCTCTTCCATCATCGCCCGGGCGCCCCGGTCGACGATCACCGCCATCTCGTAGGCAAAGGCCGGATCGTAGGCGCGGCAATTCGGGATCGCCGCCGCCTGCATGTGGCTCGATCCGTCCTGATGCTGCAGGCCCTCGCCGCCGAGCGTTGTGCGGCCCGCCGTGGCGCCGATCAGGAAGCCCCGGGCCCGCTGGTCAGCCGCCGCCCAGATCAGGTCGCCGACCCGCTGGAACCCGAACATCGAGTAGTAGATGTAGAACGGCAGCATCGACAGGCCGTGCACGCTGTAGGCCGTAGCCGCGGCCGTCCAGGACGAGATCGCCCCGGCCTCGGTGATGCCTTCCTCCAGGAGCTGCCCGTCCTTGGCCTCCCGGTAATACAGCATCGAGCCGGCATCCTCCGGCTCGTAGAGCTGCCCTTCAGGAGCGTAGATTCCGACCTGCCGAAACAGGTTGGCCATGCCGAAGGTCCGCGCCTCGTCGGCGACGATCGGGACGACGCGGGGACCGAGATCCTTGTGCTTCAGGAGATTGCCGAACAGGCGCACCACCGCGGTGGTGGTCGACATCTCCTTGCCGGCGGCTTCGAGCGCGAAGCCCGCATAGGTCGAGAGCGGCGGCACCAGCACGGTCGGAGCCGTGCGGCGCCGGGCCGGCAGCACGCCGCCAAGCATCTCGCGGCGCTCGCGCAGATAGCGCATCTCAACGCCATCCTCGGCCGGCTTGTAGAATGCCAGGCCTTCCACCTGCGCGTCGGTGAGCGGCAGGGCGAAGCGGTCGCGGAAGGCGCGCAACGCGTCGACATCGAGCTTCTTGGCTTGGTGGGCGGTCATACGCGACTCGCCCGCGCCGCCCATGCCGTAGCCCTTCTTGGTCTTGGCAAGGATCACGGTCGGCCGGCCTTTTGTGGCCTTGGCGGCCGCGAAGGCCGCGTGCAGCTTGCGGAAATCGTGGCCGCCGCGCTTCAGCCGATCGACATCTGCGTCCGACATGTGGGCGACCAGCTCGCGCACCTCGGGGTCCTCGCCGAAGAAGTGGGCGAGGTTGTAGGCGCCGTCCTTGGCGCCCAGCGTCTGGTACTTGCCGTCAACCGTCTCGGCGAAACGGCGCAGCAGGGCGTGGTTGGTGTCACGGGAGAAGATCCCGTCCCATTCCGAGCCCCACAGCACCTTGATGACGTTCCAGCCCGCGCCCCGGAACAGGCTCTCCAGCTCCTGGATGATCTGGCCGTTGCCACGCACCGGCCCGTCGAGCCGCTGCAGGTTGCAGTTGATGACGAAGGTCAGGTTGTCGAGTTTTTCGCGGGCGGCGAGCGCGAGGCCGCCGATCGATTCCGGCTCGTCCATCTCGCCGTCGCCGAACACGCCCCAGACGTGCCGGTCAGATGTATCGACCAGCCCGCGATGGTCGAGATAGCGCATGAACCGGGCCTGATAGACCGCGTGGATTGGGCCGATCCCCATCGAGCCGGTCGGAACCTGCCAGAAATCCGGCATCAGCCAAGGATGCGGGTAAGAGCACAGGCCGTCGCCGGCGATCTCCTGGCGGTAGTGCTTGAGTTGATTTTCGGAGAGCCGCCCTTCAAGGAACGCCCGCGCGTAGACGCCGGGCGCCGAATGCGGCTGGAAGTAGACGAGATCGCCGTCCGCGCCGCCCTTGAAGAAGTGGTTGAACCCGACCTCGAACAGCTCCGCCGCCGAGGCGTAGCTCGCCACGTGCCCGCCGAGCTCGCCGTACGCCATGTTGGCGCGCACCACCATGGCGAGCGCGTTCCAGCGCATGATCGAGGTGAGCCGCTCCTCGATATCGAGGTCGCCCGGGTAGCGCGGCTGCTTCTCCAGCGGAATCGAGTTGCGATAGGGCGAGTAGGGCAGGGCCTCGTCGAGGATCCCGATCTCCTTCGAGCGCCGCTCCAGCCGGTCGAGGATGAACCGCGCCCTCGCCGCGCCCTCCATGCGGAACAGCGAGTCCAGCGCCGCCAACCAGTCCTGCGTTTCCGCCGGGTCGTGATCGATTTCGGCAGACCGCACGATCGTGGCTTTCGGCGGTATGGCGTTCATCGGCGCGGCCTCCCTTGATGCGCCGGATCATAGTGGCGTTGGGACGGCTGGACATGCCCAAGATCAAGCTATGCTATCGCGTCTCCGGTTCATTTGCCCCAAACACACGCCAAGATCGGATAATTCAACCGTATCGATCCCCCCGATGGAAGCGACAGAACGCTTCGCGTATCCGCCCTTGAGCGGCATGATGTACCGGCATTGATTACGAAAGCGAATGAATGGCCCCTCGCCCTGTCGCCCTTGATCCCGCCTCGCTGCGCATCCTCGAACGCCTGCAGCAGGACAGCGAGATCAGTATCGCAGATCTCGCCGAGAAGGTCGGGCTTTCGACCTCGCCGTGCTGGCGGCGTGTCAACGACCTGAAGGAGGCCGGCGTGATCCGCGGCTGTGTCGCGGTGGTCGATCCGCTGAGCCTGGGACTCGCGGTCAACGTCTTCGTGCATGTCTCGCTGGAGAAGCAGACCCAGGCGGCACTTCAAGCCTTCGACGAGGCGGTGCGCAACCGTCCGGAGGTCATGGAGTGCTACCTGATGAGCGGCGAGGCCGACTACATGCTGCGGGTGGTGGTCGAGGATCTGGGCCAGTACCAGAAGCTTGTGCTCGACCATCTGACCCGGATTCCCGGGGTGGCCAACATCCGCTCAAGCTTCGCGCTGGGTCAGGTGAAATACAAGACGGCGCTGCCGCTTGGGCATTTGACCCGATGAGCAGACTGCCCTGAATGGGGAGGATATTGGTTCTTGTCGAATTTGAGAGGATCGAAGCACGAAGGGCCGATCCGGCCACGACGTGCGAGAGGAGGATGGTGGAGCCTAACGGGATCGAACCGATGACCTCTTCCATGCCATGGAAGCGCTCTCCCAGCTGAGCTAAGGCCCCACTCTCATCCACCGCGGTTTGGGTTCCGCGGGGGTCTCGCCGTCCGGCTAACGTCCGGCGAGGCCGGTTCTATAGGCGGCTCGCGCCGCAGACTCAACCCCTTTTTTTCGCCTTCATCGGGGGATTTTTCGAGAGGGAGGCGGGGACCGCCTCAACTCTCTTCGTCGTTCTCGATATCGCCGTCGATCAGGTCGGAGACGTCGTCGTCGCCGGCATCCTCTTCCTCAAGGAAGGTATCGTCCTCTGCCGCATCCGCGTCCTCGGTCGTCTCGTCGTCGGGCGTGGGATCCGCCTCGTCCTCGGCCGCCTCAACTTCGTCCAGAGAGACCAGCTCCGGCCCCTTCTCGTCCGTCTCGTCCTCTTCGTCGTTGGTGTTCGACGCCCGCGCCAGCGCCGGAGGCGCCGCGCGGCTCGATGTGGCGACCGCCTGGTAAACTGCGCCGCATTTCGGGCAGGTGGCGGGATCACGGGCGAGGTCGTAGAACTTCGCGCCGCAGCTCATGCACTGGCGCTTTAAGCCAAGTTCCGGTCGGGCCACGGGGGGACACCTCGTCGTCTACTACTGTCTCGGGGAAGCGGCCCCGTTAGTCGCGGGCGCTGCCTCTGTCAATCGAACCCGGCACACCGCGTCCCGGGCGTCGCGCCCCTGCGGCGGTGCGAGGGATCGCGTGGATGACGTACGCTGGTGCGCGTGTTAACCGCACCGCGATTTCACGGTCCGATTGCAGCGGCGCGGCGATGCTGCGCGACGTCCCGGATCCTGGCCCACCTTCGAGCCCGAACGGACCTTCCGTGTCGCACGATTCGCCTCCCGAGCCCCTGACCGCAACACCAGGCACGCCCCTGCGGGGACGGCTGCGTCCGCCCGGCGATAAGTCGATCTCTCACCGGGCGATGATCCTCGGCCTCCTCAGCGAGGGTGAGACCCGGGTCGAAGGCCTTCTCGAAGGCGACGACGTGCTGCGCACCGCGGCAGCCGCCAAGGCCCTGGGCGCCGGTGTGGAGCGCCTCGACGCCGGGCGCTGGCGGGTGCGGGGCGTGGGCATCGGCGGCCTCGGCGACCCGGCGGACGTTCTGGATTTCGGCAATGCCGGCACGGGCTCCCGGCTGATGATGGGCGTGGTCGGCGGCCAGCCTGTCACCGCAACCTTCGATGGTGACGCCTCCCTCCGGTCCCGGCCGATGCGCCGCATCCTCGATCCGCTCACGCGGATGGGCACGCAGGTCCTGGCCGAGGCTGAGGGCGGGCGCGTGCCCCTGACCCTGCGCGGGCCGAAGGAGGCGATCCCGATCACCTACGAGACGCCGGCAGCTTCGGCGCAGATCAAGTCGGCGGTGCTGCTCGCCGGCCTCAACGCGCCCGGGACCACGACGGTGATCGAGGCGGCGGCGACCCGCGACCATACCGAGCGCATGCTGCGCCTGTTCGGCGCCGCGGTCGAAGTCGCGCCGCACGGGCTGGGGGGCCACGGCCGCCGTATCGCGCTGACCGGCCAGCCGACTCTGCGCGGGACCGATGTGGTGGTTCCGGCCGATCCATCCTCGGCGGCGTTTCCGCTGGTGGCCGCGCTGATCGTGCCGGGGTCCGACGTGCTGATCGAGGGCGTGATGATGAACCCGCTGCGGACCGGGCTGATCACGACCCTGCTCGAGATGGGGGCCGAGATCGAGCGCGTCGCCGAGCGGGACGAGGGTGGCGAGACCGTGGCGGACCTGCGCGTGCGCGCGAGCCGCCTGAAGGGCGTCGACGTCCCGGCCGAGCGCGCGCCCGCGATGATCGACGAGTACCCGGTGCTGGCGGTCGCGGCGAGCTTCGCTGAAGGCCGGACCCGGATGAACGGCCTGCATGAGCTGCGGGTCAAGGAATCCGACCGCCTCGCCGCCGTGGCGGCCGGGCTTGCCGCCAACGGCGTCCGCTACGCGGTGGAGGGTGACGATTTGGTGGTCGAGGGCGACGGGGCGGCGGCCCGCGGGGGCGGCACGGTGGCGACCCATCTCGACCATCGCATCGCCATGGCGTTCCTAGTGATGGGTCTGGCCACACGGGACCCGGTGACGGTGGATGACGGGGCGATGATCGCCACGAGCTTCCCGACCTTCCTGCCGACCATACGGGCCCTTGGCGGCCGGATCGGAGCATGATGCCGATGCCGCTCGTCATCGCGATCGACGGTCCGGCCGCCTCGGGCAAGGGCACGCTGGCCAAGCGCCTGGCCGACCATTACGACCTGCCGCATCTCGATACCGGCCTGCTCTATCGTGCCGTCGCGCTGGCCCTGCTCGATGCCGGCCTTTCGCTCGACGACCGCGCGGCCGCGGCCCGGGCCGCCGAAGCCCTCGATCCCGAAAAGCTCGACGATCCGCGTCTGCGCGACCGGGCCATGGGTGAGGCGGCCTCGCGGATCTCCGCGGTGCCGGAGGTTCGCACCGGTTTGCTCCTGTGGCAGCGACGCTTCGCTGCCGATCCGCAGGGCGCGGTGCTCGACGGGCGTGACATCGGCACGGTGGTCTGCCCCGAGGCCGGGGTGAAGCTGTTCATCACGGCGTCCTCGGAGGAGCGCGCGCGCCGCCGCCATCGCGAACTGGCCGGTCGCGGCGAGACCGTAGCCTTCGCGGCCATCCTGGCCGACATCGAAGCCCGCGACGCGCGTGACTCCTCGCGGGCTGCGGCGCCGCTGCGCATGGCCGACGATGCGGTCCGGCTCGACACGACCGAACTCGACGCCGATGCCGCCTTCGACGAGGCGCGGGCGATCGTGGAGCGCGCACGGACCCGGGCCGGCTGAGCGTTCTTCCCTTTCCCCGTGTTGACCCCCCGGTTCAGCTCACCTATTGCGGACGCGCCGTCCCCGGCGACCCGCCCCAAGGCGCTCCCGGGACGCGAGCGCGTAGCTCAGCTGGTAGAGCAACGGACTTTTAATCTGTAGGTCTTGGGTTCGAACCCCAACGCGCTCACCAATTTACCAGCAAAAACAGCAAGTTGTATGACCTGGCCAATTCGATGCTACCCAGCGACGCGCTTGAGTTGCACGAGGCTGGCACTTCGGTTCTCGTCAGCACCAAACTGGGACAACTCGGGCCCAACGTCGGTGACGGCCGCCTAACCCGCCCAGTTCATGATGCCCCTGGGCTGCGTTGCGTATCGGCCCACCGCTGGTGAGATCGGACGCTCCCCCGTCCCGTGAGCAGATCGGGGTGGGGCCGAGCGGGCCGCTGTAGCTGGCCCGACGATTGCGAGTGGCCACGCTCCTCCCAAGGATTCCTCCCCCCGCCGGCTCCGCCGCGCGGGGTCTTTTCGTTAACCCGTGGCCTGCATTTTGTGATGGGATCCGGCCCATGTATCCCCTCACGGTCCGGATCTCGAGAAGCCCGCCCGGCTTGCCCTGGCGGGCTTCTCCGCGCCGCGCCTACTCTGCCTTCTTCCAGTCCATGCCGATCTCGCGGATGATTTCGGCAACCGCGGAACTTCAGGCCGTTCCAAGCGAAGCAGCCTCGGCTTCCGCTGCCCGCACCAATCTCGCAACCTCTATGCTTGTCACGACACCGGTGCTGATCAGCAACGTCCCGAGATGCTTGATCAAAAGCGCGGCCGCATTGGCGTTCTCCTGTGCACCTTTCGTGGTGTGGATCGACATCGGCTCCCCGTAGCATCCGCATTCGGGCAGCAAACGAGGGCCGATTACGCCACGACAATCTCCGACGGTGAACGAATTTTCAGCTGCGCCGTTAAGCAGCCATGTCGGAGCCGGAAGAACCCAACGCGATCGAAAGCGATGCGCTGTGTCGCAGGATCTCGCTCGCGATCGCAATTGACGAGCAGGTGATCGAAGTGCTGGCGGTCGCCGCGACCGTTCTGCGCGATGCGGATGATCCCGGTGCGGCTGATGTTGAAGGTGCAATCCGAACACACCGTGTCGGCATCATCAAGCAGCGAGCGATACTGGGTGCCGCGGGAATTGAGATTTGAGCGCTCAGCCCCGCATCTACGTCGTCCGAAGCAGCCGTTCACATGGCGGCAACGTGACTTATAAATGCCCTACGGCCGAGTGGGCGCTGCAGAAGCTGCGCGACGCTGCCGCGAAGGGTTACAGCGACATCACTGTTCTCGACCCGGATGGTCGACAGATTTCGGAAGCCGACCTGATTGGCCGCGTACAGGGTGCGGGCACTGCTTGGAGCAAGAAACTGCTTCCAGCTGGTTCTTAGAGCATCGGCCGGCCGGTCTGCGCAGAGAAACAAAGCACCCCCGGATGGGCCCACCCTCGCGGCGGGCCTTCTCGGCGCCAGCGCGCCGAAAACAGCCTCATCGTACGACCGCTGTTGCGAGTCGTTCGCTTGGGCGTGAGCCGGGCCTTCGCCGGAGCGACCCCTAACCCCGATCAGGCTGACGCTGGAGGCTGGCCGTCGCCTTCACGATTGCCAGCACGCCGGCCCGGGCGGTACTGTCCGTGATGCTCGCGAAGGCCATCACAAGCTCCATCGCCTGCGGATCCTCCAAGAAGGTCGCCGAACCGGCCTCAGTCTCGTTCGATCCCGGCTGACGTGCGAAGAAGGTCTCGACCGGGACTTTCAGGAGGTCGGCGATCGCCTGGAGCCGCCCGGCGCCGATGCGATTGCGCCCCTTCTCGTACTTCTGCACTTGCTGGAAGCTGACGCCGAGGGCGTTTCCGAGAGCGGTCTGGCTCAAGCCCTGTGCGGCTCGCAGCACGGCGATCCGGCTGCCGATGGTGCGATCGGCGTCTGTCGCCAACTTGGGTGCCGTGTGAGTGATCGAACGTGCAGACATGCGAACGTGGCTTTCGAGTAGATCGGTAGGGACGGCCGCGTTTCGGCCGCCTACCAAACAAAATAATGCGCGATTGAGTTGCGCACAAATATGCAATCCAGGCGTGCGTCAACTAGCTGGTTCACTCGCAGCCCGTGAAAGTTTGGGACGTGCGCAGTCTGCATCTTCAACTCAGGCTTGAGTTTTACGGCGTTGTCCGGGGAGCGGGGCGGTAGCCTGCGGCGCCGGAACGCGGCCGAGCCTGCCTGTGATCTTCGGGGATGTTGGGGGAAACCCCGATGTTAGCCGACACAGGTTGTTGCGCCAGCCAAGTCATTAATCCGGCGCGACTTTCCGCAGTCCATGATGTGTGCATGTTCAGACACGCGAGCCAGTCATGCACTTCGAAATCCGTTCGACCGGGCGCCACCTGTGGACCTGGGTCCTGCTCGACGCCACGCAGCTGACGGTCCTGGAGTCGGACCGGGCCTTCCCGTCGGAAACGCAGGCTTCGGCGGCGGCTCTGGCCTTCGCCAAGCTCGTCACCCGCGCTGGCCGTACGCTGACATCCAGCCCGGTCGGCGGGCTGATCTGAGCCAGCCTTCAACCCACGCACTGGCGCCGCGCCGTCCCTCGCCGCCCTGCAGGCTTTCGGCGAAGTCGTCAGGGATCTGGCCTCATTGACGCTACGGCGACCCTTCAACCACTCGATCGATAGTGGTGAAGGTTTTGGCCC
>NZ_JALNUL010000032.1:0-48420 GCF_026540775.1 Methylobacterium sp. GC_Met_3 | reverse complement strand
GGAGGAGCAAGAAATGGGCGATTGGCTTGGGAGCAACTTGCCCAACATCGTTCACGCCTACCTCGAACAGAAATCGGCGTAGCGCGGTACGCGCCTTCCCCGTCAGCCCGTGATCAGATCGGGCGGCGGGGCATCATTCGTCTGCGCTGCGTGTCGGCCTCGTCCTGGCTACCGTGCACCTCAAGCGCGAGGACAAAGGTTACTACGACGAGGGGGAGGTGGTGGTGGATCCTTACAAGCTGAGTGCGGTGAGGGTAGTTGAGCGGCTTCCGCCTGCGGGCGCACCATGACTGCTGAACCGTCGTGAGGCATCACATAAAAAGCGACCACATTTTTTTTCGGAAATAGGGGCACCCCCTGGGTAACGCCCATATTTCCACGCCCCCTAAAAGACCCCCTTTTCGGGGCGAAAGGGACCGACCAAGCCAAGATGGCGCGCAAGGCGGACGGGGACGGCCGGACGGCGAAGCATGGCGACTTCCTTGCGGTCCATCAGCCATGTGGGGCGTGGTCGGCCTAACCGTTTCTTATCCCAGACCGCCTTATGTTCAGCTCCAAATGACCGGCGTCTGGGTTCTCAAGAATGCAATATCCTATTCCATCCAATGAACTCGAACGTCTCACCGTCCTGAAAAACTTGGAGCTGCTTGATACCCCCCAGGATCCGGCGTTCGATGATCTATGCCGAGAGGCGTCAAGGGCGTTCAACGCCCCGATCGCGCTCATCACTCTGCTCGATGAGCACCGCCAGTGGTTCAAGGCTCGCGTCGGCCTGGATATCTGCGAGACGAGGCGTGATGCCTCGTTCTGTAATTATGTCGTCGCGCACGACTCGGTGCTGATCGTTCCTGACGCCCGCCAGGATCCACGGTTCACCGACAATCCGCTCGTGGTCGGCCCGCCGCACGTGCGTTTCTACGCTGGTGCGCCGCTCTACTACGGAGATGGTGTTCGACTAGGAGCGATGTGCATCATCGATCAGCGGCCGCGCGCAGCAGATGAAGTTGACGTCGAAAGCCTGCGACACTTGGCCGACCGAGTCGCGGGCGAGATCTGGGTGCGGCAGGCCACACGCTATGCCGAGCAGCAATGCGCCTGATTTCTTCGGCCATTTCGAAAGGGTTGCGCAATGCTGCGCTCGGACGCTCGCGTTCTCATCGTTGACGGTCAGGTTGCAGTCGCGCGCCTCGTAGCCAAAATCTGTGGCAGCGCCGGCCTGTCGAATACCGACGTCGCTTTCGATACACTCACCGCTCGTGGGCAGATCGAGGCTGATACGCCCGATGTCGTGGTGATCGATGCACGCGCTGCCCCAATGCGCGTCACCGCCTTCATCACGCTGGTACGAAGACTGACGGATGGTCGGGCACTGACCTTCCTGATGACCACATCGAGAACCGCTGAAGCAGTAGAGGCGGCATCTGAGGCCGGCGTCGATGGCGTCCTCCTGAAGCCATTTACGCCGGGCGATTTGAGAGCCGAGATCGCTGCCGCGACCGGGAAGAGGCAGGCCTTCCCTCGCAAGAGATGGGATCAGTCTGAGCAGAACGTCGTGGCAATCAGTTAGCCGAGCTGGCCCTTCGCCGTTCGCAACAGACAGAAATAGGCACAGTACGATCAGCAGCTAATCGATTACGTCCTCGCAAGCTGCTGAGCCAATTACTTCAGTTGCGCCGTCGGATTTTTGGGTGGGATATATCTGATCCTATCGATCGGGTACTCCCACTCTTCTAGTGGGTCGATGCAGATCAGCACGATCCCAAAGAAGTGTCTTACGAAGATCGCTGTCCAAACGATCGTATCCAGCATGAGCCGCTCGCCCGATTTCAAGTCCTTTACAGAGGATTAAGAAGTACGGTTAATCAATGGTTACCGCGTTTGCCCAAGCGCGCCTATGTGGTCGAGCGGTAACAAATTGATAACCATATGGCCGGACGATGCGGATGCGACCAGCCATCAGGTTGAGCAACAGCAGAGCAGCATCGTCCTGGTTAGCCGATGCGGCCTCGCCGTTGCAGTCGCGCTTACAGCCCACAAGACACGGCGTGCGGCCCCACCCGAGAGCGGTGAGGCCGCCCTCAGTCGTCTTCAGACGACAAAGCTTGCGCCTCCTCGCGACGTTGGATCTCGACTGCGAGCGCGTAAAGCAGCATCCGTGAAGCCGTCTGCATCTCAGGCGAACGGCGTATCCGCTACGGCGCAGAACCTGCGTAGCTGGGCGTACCCCGCATTCGTCGAGCCGCTTGATGCCTCGCTTCTTCATCGACCTGCACGATGGGACTGAGGTTGCCCATGACAAAGATGGGTATGAATTGCCCGATCTAGATGCAGCGCGTGCGCAGGCGGTAAGGATCATGATCCGGATCGCGCAAGGCCTCAGCGATAGCCCGGGCCGGCAAGACTACGTGGCCGCTGTTCGCGACGCCGAGGGCGCCGTGCGATGGCGCTTCAGGATGTCTCTCGATACCGACCCCGTCGAGTGGACGCGAAGCTAACTCTACTCATCTCTGGGCCGGGAAGCTCATGATGACGGCGGTCATCAACGCTTTCTGTCGGAAGGTCATTCTGCCGCACAGCGCCGATTTCACCCTGGACCTGTTGATCCAAACATAGGTTTTGAGGTGCGTGCCTTGTCCCTGTCTCTTGTCGTCATGCTCGTGGCAGCCGTTGGGGCCGTCGCGATCACCGTCGCTGCCCTACCGGCATTTGATCGGTTCTGGAGATTGTAATTAGTTACCTCTGAAACTTTCACCCAAGCCCCCTAGTTGATTGTGCGCAATCTGTTGGAGGGTGCCGTGGTGGAATTTGTTGTGATGATTGCGGGCGTCCTCGGGGCGGGGGGCAAGATGGTCTTCATGCTGCCAGGCTTCGACTCGTTTTTCTCCTGGTAGCTGATCGAGGCATTGCGCGATCCTGAGCTACTTGAGGGTTCGCTATTTCCCCGGTAGCGGGTGCCTCCCGGCCCAATCATGAAGCTTGGCGAGTCCAACCGGCGATTGGTTATGAAGCGCTCTGCCCTAATCCGCGCGACACGCGTGCATTGCCAAGCGGCGACAACCGCCTAAGGAGGCTGTTCACGCTCGGTCAACCGCCGAGGGACATCCTGCCCGCACGCCAGTGAGACAGACGACCTCCCCCGCTAGCCCGTGATCAGATCGGGCGACGGGGTTCAGGCCAGTTACTGGCATCCCTGAGACAAGGCTGGCATAGCGGACTAATGTCCGACGCCGTCCCGCACCCCTTCTCCATCGAAGTCTCGCCGCTCACCAAGCCGGAGGGCCACTTTCAGTGGGCGATCCGCAAGAGCGGCAAGCTGAGCGAGAGGTCCGATCGCCCGCACCGCAGTGAGGCGAAGGCGTTTGAGAGCGCCATGGAGGCTGTGGAGCGCGCCATGAAGCCGGGCGCTGACGGCGGCGGCGGGCGTCGCTAAAGCTTCTCGACCACGTGTAAGCTACCAGCCCCGTGCATTCCGATCTCGATCGGCCAAGTTCGGGGCCTCAGGCCTGTTCGTGGAGCCCATGACCTACACCGTCGAGCAACTCGCACCCGGCAGCTACGACGTGTTGCTGGATGGCGCTCTGACTGCGGCTCTGGTGCGCGTCGTCGAGCGCGAGGGGCTGAGCGATCAATGGCAAATCGACCTGCTTGAGGAGGATCCTTCGGCAGATCGGCCCACGCCGTTCACAGCGCAGAGCCATACCTTCCATTCGCGCTTGGCAGCGTTGGAGTGGCTCGGCATCCGGCCCGTAGCCGAGGGTGCTAATGAGGCGAGCCGATGAGGGGGCCCAGTTTGGAGGCCGGGGTCCGGAGTCGAACCGGACGTGCGGAGCTTTGCAGGCTCCTGGCTGGACACTCACCCACCTGGCCGTCCTCTCTGAAGCACCCTGCTAGGAGTGGGTCTAGGCCAAGCGACAAAGGATCCTCAGATGGCTGCCGAGAGCCTTAGCGTTCTCCTACCTATCGTGGCCGCCGGCCTGGAGATCGTCCCTGAGAAAGGCGGCGGGGCCGGGATCCGGTTCCGGGAGCGTAGGGCCGAGGGGTGATCTCGAAGCGCCTCGTGACGATCGGCGTAGCCATTCATTGTCTTCTTCGGCGCTTTTCAAGCGCTGGAAGCCGATGGCGTGGAGGAAGCCTTGGGGGATTGCGTTGCTGCGGCCGTCGTAGCGACCCTTCTGACGTGGGCCACCGCCCAATGATCTCAGGCCTACAGTTCACCCCTGAGAAAGGCGGCGGGGCCGGGATCCGGTTCCGGGAGCGAAAGACATAGGTCTTCGCGATGCGGGGTTTGGGCGGCTTAAGGCGCGCCGCTTAGAAGTTGGCGTAGGCCGGGGAAATCTGATTTCCATGTGATGACTGGCCAAATTCCCGAACGACCCCTTAAATGGGGGATGCGTAAAGTCTTTTACTGCGGCACAATCGGGATTCCAATCTTTGCAGGAGGGTCCAATGCGCTTTTCTGTACTCGTTGCAGTGTTCTCGCTAGTATCAGCGGCTGCGCAGTCTGAGGAATTCACTACGGCGCTCACAACCTTTTGCGCGCAAGCAAATTCGGATCTGGAGCGTCACGACTTAGGATGTCGGGACGAAGATATGTACATCATTATGCCTGACAACGAGGCGAACGACTGACGGACTACGAACATCACGCGACGGTGCGCGACTTAACCGGCGCCAGGGTGTCTCCCGGCTCGGTCGCGTCTTGTTGGTAGAACCCACGCCGGTCACGACCTCGGCCAGCCCGTCGATTGTGTCCACGATCTGCTCGACAGCTTTGTAAAGCGACACCTACGCCTCGACCCTGGTTAGGGCTTTGATACGCAGCTGAAATCTCCGCCGGCCGTTTGGACCGCTGCTTGCACCAATCTTTCCGAGTCGCGGAGGATCAGTGCGTGCGCTTAGACCTTGATGGGCGGGGCGGTTGGCTGGTCACACCAGCCGAACTAGCTCGTCGGCTCGGGATGGAAGAGTACGCTCTACGGCGGCAAGCTATTCTCGGCCACATCGATAGCCGCCTTGATCGTGGGTACGGCCGTGATGAGGGCCGCTCCCGTGTGACGGTCATCGTCGGCAAATTCGGCTGGCAGGGTATCTTCCTCGCTGATGGCCGCCTGCTCTCTGAGTTCCGGTGGGAGCCCCAGCCGAGCGCCATGGTCGTCAATAGGCGCAGGGCGGCGGAAAGGATCCAGAGGTAGTTCCATTGGGTGTCATTACGACACGACGATGAGCCAACGCCGCTTGAAGTCGGCTAACTGCCATCCTCACCCTACATCCCGGATCGCGTCGCGTTCTGGCCCCTCGCCGGGGAGAACGGCACCGAGCTCCACCAGCCCGTGATCAGATCGGGCGGCGGGGCTTTTGTTCAGCGGAGGCTTCAGCTTGGATAAGTAGCTGCCCCAGCGACCCGAGCCGCCGCCGCCTGCGCCTTCTCGTTCGCCTCGTCCTCTGCCCGCTCCGCCGCGTCGAGCAACTCCTCCGGCATGTCCCGCGCCGCACGGCTCGCGCAGTGAGCACGCAGGTGGTCGAGTTCCTCCCCCGTCAGGCCTTCGATGCCGATGTAGCGGTTATGCGCCGCGCTCGCACGGATCAGCTCGTCGAGCTTTGCCTGGATGGCAGCCCCATCGCGGTTCTGGGTGTTCTGGATCAGGAAGACCATCAAGAACGTCACGATGGTTGTGCTGGTGTTGATCACCAACTGCCACGTGTCCGAGAAGCCAAAGACAGGTCCGCAAACCGCCCAGACCAAGATCACCGCGATGCTCACCGCGAAGGTGAGAGGCCTACCCGCTGCGCGCGCCACACGCGAGGCGAACTCCGCGAAGCCTCTCGGTGCTTTCATGGATCGTACCCGGTCTACACTCCAGGCACGACTTGGCCGGACGCGTATCTCTAGATGGTTTCTACGAGCAGACTGCTCTGTGCGCGGCGCTGGCAGCTGCCCAGCGCGGCTGACACAGGTCGCCTACAGCCGGAAGCAGTCCTCCATTGATTTGGCGTAGCGGCCGGGTGCCCCGGCCTTGTGATCTTAACCGCGGCCTTTTGCGTCGTGGCTCGACCTCAGGCCGTTCTGCCCCATAGCCAGCAACGTTAATGGCTGCTTAACTATCTCGGATGACTGGTTGTCGCAGGGAAGCGGAGCGCCTGAACCAGCTTTCGAGGATGCACATGTCGCGCTTCTATATTGACACCGACGATGGATGCTCTTTCGTGATCGACGAGGAAGGCCGAGAATACAGAGACTTGGCGAGTGCCGAGGATGAGGCGCTGCGCTCACTGCCCGAGATGGTTCAATCTCGGTACCCGGCGCGCGATTGGCGGAAGATCTCCGCAACGGTGCGCGATGAGGCGGGCATCATGCGCTTCAGAGCTTCTATGGCGCTGAGCGTCGAGCGAGTACGTGTTGATCGAACCGCCGTAGACAAGGCAGCCGCCTGACTGGTCGCCTCGTCCTATAGCTGCTTCCTGGCTGCGGGCGCTCGTCGGTTGCCTTCGGCAATACAGCAGCCTCAAGCCGTCGAAGCTGAGGATTACTCAGCATCGCGGCTACCCAAGTGTAGGTATGTCGGGTCGAACCCGGCCACGGCCACCAGCCCCTCCCAGTCGTGCACCTTCAGCTGTCTACCGCCGACCGTTACCAATCCAGCGGTCCTCAGGTCCCTCAGAACGCGATTGACGTGGACCGGAGTAATTCCGAGCGCGTCGGCAAGATCGGGTTGCCTCATGGGCAGCGAGCAGGTCCGGTCAGGTGCTAGTCCGACCGCGTCCAGGCGGGTGATCAGCTCACAGAACAAGTGGGCCAAACGGGCGTAAGCTTCACGTCGACCGTTGTTCAGCATCCACTCACGCATGAAGGCGGCGTCTATCAGCGTTGCCCGCCAGAACACGTCCACCAGCCCAGGTTGAGCACGCAATAGCGCTCGCACCGCGTCGTGCTGGACAAACCCGACTCGGCAGGGACCGACCGCCGAGATGCTGTTGTCGAGCACCTTCAGGTGCAGACTCTGAAAGTCGGGCACATCGCCGGGGACGTGGTAGGCCATGACCTGGCGCGCACCCGCAGTCGTGGACTTGTAGACCGAGACGAACCCGTCCAGCACGGCAAAGCTTTGTGAGGGCCGGTCACCCTCGCGCACGATGTCCTTGTTCGCTTCGAACGCCACAACCTGCATGGGTAAAGCGACGAGCGCCGCACGCTCGTCAGCGGACAGAGGGGAGAGCGCGATGCTCTCCAGCTTGCGCAAGAACGGATGCTTGTCAGGCTGGTGGTGAAATCCGGTCATCACGTCCCCACCCTATGCACGAGGACGTTATTCCTCTGGCACCAAGCTTAACGTGTCGACATTCGAGTACGTTGCCGCGGTTCAGACGGAAGGCAACCCGAGTCTGCCCTGGATCCAAGCCTGCGCGGCGTCGATGTCGGAGAACACGGGGCCCGATATGTCGGTGACTGGGCCGAACCCAGCCTCTAGGAACCACTTGCCGGCATCCGTCTCGTGCTGGTCGGAGAGCTGCACTAGGATGGCCACTAGGAAGCCGTCGTGGAACACGAGCTGGCTCTCCTTGTCGTCACTGCCCGTTGCAACCTGCACGGGCTGAAGGCGAAGGTTCATGCCGCGTCTCTCCCGCCCAGATGCAGGTAGTTCGGCTTGAACTCGGCCAGCGCCTCCAAGCCGGCCCGATCCGCAATCTGCAGCTGCCGTCCTGACAGTTCAATCAGCCCACGCTGCTTCAAGGTCCCGAGCATGCGGTTGACGTGCACGCTGGTCAGGCCGGTGGTGTCGGCCAGATCCTCCTGGGTGATCGGAAGCGCGTAGCCGTCACCTGTCGTCCGGCCCACGGCACGCAGCCGAAGCAGCAGCTCACACATGAGATGCGCGATGCGTTCCTCGGAGGTCCGGCGACCCACGTTGAGCAGCCACTCGCGCAAGGTCGCCTCGTCCACCAGCGTGGCCAGCCGCAGCGCATGCGTGATGCCGGGGTGATCCTGCAACAGGCTCTGGATGGTGGCCAGATCGATCCGGACGACTTGGCAGGCCGACAGCGTGCCGATCGAATGGTCCATGGCCTTGAGCAGGGCCACGTCGAGGTCGCCGCAGTCGCCTGGGACTAGGTAGGCCATGATCTGGCGTGCGCCGCTGGCCCGGAGCTTGTAGCGGCAGGCGATGCCATCGAGGATCAGGTAGACGCCGTCAGGCTTGTCGCCCTCGCTGATCAGGTCCGTGCCAGCCGGGACCAGGCGCGGCTTGGCGCTGATCCGCTCCAGCACCGCGCGATCATCATCGGAGAGCGTGGCGAGGCTCTCCAGCTTCAGGATCAAGGGGTTCTCGGTGTCCCGACGCAGCGGCGCAGTGCCGTCACCGGCACCTGCTATATCGTTGTTCTGCATTGCCTCTCACCCATGTCGAGCGTGGAACTGCCGAATGGATGAGCTGGGCAGCCAGGTCCATGAGCCGCGGCTTACCCATCACCGACGCGACCTGCCTCCTGCGATACGGAGCGCTCTACACCGTACTATCCATCCAGAGGGCTTGATTTGGATTAAAGCTTCCTGGCGGCAAGTGTACCTGACATCGCACGGCCGCAAGCGTCGAGTAGTATACGTTCAGTCTAATGTAAATTATCTTGTGCTGCGAAGTTCATCAGCTGTGACGGTATCTGGATTCGGCTAAACCCGCGCGTCCCACACGTGAGGCTCGCCGGGCAACCCATATCCTCGCGGCTCGGCGTCCTCGTGGATCCCGAGGGCGGCCAGCAGATTGCGGCCGGATTTCGGTAGGTGCCAAGCGTGCCGGTCGGTCCTGCCCCGGGTAGCCCGTGATCGGATCGGGCGGCGGTGCGGAGCTGACTCGGTAGGTAATCACGCCGTGCCGCCTACTTCGAATATGTGATGCAGCGCAGCTTGCGGACGCGTTATTGGTAGCTGCCCGAAACCCCAGTCAGGGGAGTCTCGCTCATGCCTCCGGTTAAGCATGCCAAGATCCGTTCGGCTCAGCGCTGGACCAAGCCTGAGTCAGCACCGACCCTGCGCCGTGGGCGTGGGAACTGGGTCGTGCGCTGGATCGGTGCCGCTAAGCGCCGCTTCCCGAAGCAGCTCGCAGCCGCTGCAATCGAGGTGCCCTGTGCTCGCATCATTCAGCTGAGCTGGGCCGACACCTTCGGCCGGCCGGCGCGCCTCGCACCGGCGGGAGTGGTCGTGCGGCTGCTGCCGGTCTGAGGTCTAGAAGCGGCGGCAGCCCGCTGGCATCAAGCCGCCGGTCCACCCATCCTTACGCCACCCTGCGCCTTCCTGGCACGCCAAGACCGATCGCCTTGGCGAGCGCCGAGCGCTGGGCGGCATAACTCGGGGCGACCATCGGGTAGTCAGCGGGCAGGCCAAAGCGCTCGCGGTAGCTGCGCGGATCGAGGCCCTGGCTGGTCAGATGGCGCTTCAGCGTCTTGTAGGTCTTGCCGTCGATAAAGCTCGTGATGCCGTCGTCCCGAACCGACTTGCGGATCTGAGCAGGGGTGGGCTTCCCGACCTCGGCGGCTGAAGCGGGTGCGGCGGGCGCGCTACCGGAGGCCAGCCCCGATATCGCGTTGTGCACGTTCTGGATCAGCTGCGGAAGCTCAGCGACCGGGACAGGATTATTCGAGATGTATGCGGCGACGATCTCACCGGTCAATTCGGTGAAATTCGACGCGCGATCTGAGGTTTCCACAGTGACTTCTCGTGATCCTAATTGCCTTGAGACTCGCCAGATGTAGCTTCTTGACAGGGAATGCAAACGAAATCAGGTCGCTCTCGCGACATTATGGCCATACCAAACGAGCATGCCTGACGCAGAATGAGCAGTATTATCCGACAGCTTTAGAGAATAACCGTTCGGCGCCCTCAGTTCGGTGAGCATCGCTACGCCGATGCCGCGGCCAACAAGTACCTGCGAGCGGTTTCCAGCCGCTCCCCAACCGACCGCATCGGCATGTCGGCGGCGACCTTCTCAACGACCTGCCGCGTAGTCGCCTCGTCCAGGCCTAGACCGCGCGCGAACCCGTCCAGGCGACGCATCATGTACTGGATCGCGGCCCGCTCGTGCGCGGCTTCTGGATCGTTGCTCATCCTTTCACCGGCTGCGCCAACAGGATCGCGGTCCGGACCATCGTCCATTTGAACATCGGTGTTCGGTCGGAATCGGCTACGGCCGCGACGGCGGGCGGGTACGCATCAACCGCCGCAGCAAGGTCGATCTCGTGGCCGGATGAGAAGCGGAACGGATCACCCTTTGGGGTCGCCAAGTAGGCATAAGCCGCAGCATCGATCTCGTCGTTTGCGATCACGGCAGCCTTGCGCAGGTCGCCGACGCTGGGGGTCTCGTTGGCCATGGCGAGAAGCTATGACGGCTCATCGGCCCCGTCCACCAGCGCTCCTTGATGCCGAGTGCAATCCGTTCAATCTGAGTCTGGACGGACTGCCGCTCCCGACCAGCATTACCCACCGACATTCTTGATCCAGCACCCGGCCTGTGTTGGCATTGCTGCTCTGCGGGGCACCTCGAGCCACAGTCAGTCCAACACGACCAGTGGTTGCGTTGCGCCGCCGCAGAGCGACGTTCACGCAACTGTAACTAGTGCACCGGAATGTCTGGAAACAGTTTCCTGCTGCGAACACTGATGAGCCACAACGCGACCTCAAATCACAATCGGTCGGATGTACGTTCGATCGGTGAACGAGCCTGGAACGCTCTGCGTCAGCAGGGCATCCCGCCAATACCGCGCAACTTCGAGGTGTTCTACGCGCTGTTCGACGGTGGCAACCGATCTCTCATAGAGCGTGTCCGCAGCTGTGAGGCCAGCGGCCAGCCGCTCACCGCCGAGTACATCGAGGCGCTTCACCGCGAATGCATTGACGGCGCCGATGATGGTGCCGCGGTCGTTGCAGGTGCTGACGATCTCGCCGAACTTGCCCATGGCATCGTCGAGCAGGTCGCCCGCGGCGGTGACGCGATCCGCGCCTACGGCGGCGCACTCGACCTCTATCGCACTCGCTTGAACGCAGGCACGGGTGCGGAGGACTTGCTTCGTGCAGTAGCCGCGTTGACGGCTGAGACCGAACGGGCCAGCGCACGCAATCGTACACTGGAGGCGCAACTCTCGGCCGCAGCCGGGCGCATCGCTGGATTGCGCGAGGATCTCCTGCAGGTGCGCCAGGAAGCTGCCACAGACGCACTGACAGGGATCGCCAACCGGCGTGCGTTCGACTCCAGGCTGCGACGGGCAATCAGAGATGGCGCCGCCGGCCCGTCCAGCCGTTTCGCGCTGCTGATGATCGATGTGGATCACTTCAAGCGCTTCAACGACGCGCACGGACACAAGACCGGCGATCTTGTCTTGCGTCGGGTCGCCCGCATGCTCGCGGACAATGTAAAGGGCCGGGATATCGCAGCACGGTTCGGCGGCGAGGAGTTCGCGGTCCTGCTTGCCGGTGCAGACCTTGCGGCAGCTCGGACGGTCGCGTGGCAGATGTGCGAACGGCTCGCGGCACAGGTGCTGGTGAAACGTGGGACCGGTGAGACGGTTGGCCGGGTGACGATCTCGATTGGCGTAGCCGAGCACCGCGTCGGAGAGAGCAGCGCGAATTTGATCGAGCGGGCGGATGGCGCTCTGTACGAGGCGAAGCGGACCGGCCGGAACAGGGTCTGCGCTGCGGCAGCTTCGACGGCGGCCTGACGGAGCTATGCCGGGATGACAGCCCGTGCATTCGTGCTCACCGCCACCGTGCGCGATGAGACAGGCGTCGTGCGCTTCCGAGCTTCCCTAGCGCTGAGTGTCGAGCGTGTCGCGCAGACCGACCTGCCGCGGACATGGCGGCCGCCTGATTGATCCTTCCATGCTGCATGTCAGCATGCGCACAGATCTAAAGTCCTTAGTGGCCGCCGTTGCGGCTCGCATGCCGGGCCAGCCGCCTCGCCGCCCGCCGTCCATAAGGAAGACCTTTTCTCGCCATAGGATCGCGAGGCGCTCATGGTTAGCGGTAAGGGGAGCGTTCTCGAACGCATGGCGTTCACGGCCGCCGATCTGAAACGCCAGCTTGGGGTGGACTCTTCGGACGCCTTCAAAGCTCAACTGCTGGGCCGGTTCGATGCCAAATTACGGGCGCAACGGGCAGATGCCCTGGCCATCCGGGACAGGCTGACCGGGCAGAACGATGCGGGCAGCCGGGCTGTCGTCGCCTACCTGGACGCACTGCTATGAATTTCGCTGATATGGGCCACCACGCGATCGTCGATCTCGGCTGGTTCCAGCCCTTCGTTCATCCTTGAACCGGAAAGACTATGATGACGGCGGTTATTACCATGGTCCGGCGCAGGCCGGGCGTAGTGGCCTTGTCAGCCAGCAGCTTCTTGGCCTGCGGATGGTGCTCAATCGCCGTGGCGACGTCGATGGTGTGGCCGGATTTGAAGGCGAAAGGTCCGGCCTTCTCGTCCTTTAGGTAGGCGTTCGTTGCCGCCTGGATCTCGTCGTCTGTCACCTCGGACTTGCGACGCAGGTCGCCGACGCTGGGGATCTCTTTGGCCATGGCGAGGAGCTATGGCGGGGCCCTGCTCCGTCCAGCACAACCGAAAGCAGTCGCACTTGCCGCTCGAAGGATTAGGCCATGCCCCGCCGGCCAGCCCAATCGACACAGGCCGACTTCGCGCGTGCAATCCGAGCAATGCGCGCCGCTGGCTACCCGGATGTGCGGGCGGTCTTTAACGACGGCACCGTCATTGTCGAACCTGCCCCGAAGGACACCAGCGCCCGACAGGGTGACCGGCCGCTGTGGGAGTCGGAAGAGATCGCTATCCTGTGAGCCTCATCCACAACGAGCGCACGAAGCTGACCGCAACGTGGCTGAACAGCATCGCGGCTGCGGCCGTGGCGGTCGGCGGGATCAGTCCGACCATCGCCGCGGCGTCGGGCGTCATCGGCTTCGGGCTCGCAGCGATCCTCGTCCCGGCTTGGATAGTCGTCGGTCTGTACCGCATCTATTCGCACGCGCCATCCTCGGCCGATTGAGGGACGCCCCATGGACGGCGACGGCTTCTTCTGGCTTCAACTCGCCGCGCCCTTGGCGGTGCTCGCGGCAGGTGGCTTCGTCTATTGGTTTACCGCCCGGCAGGATCGCTACGAAGCGGCTCGACGCGGGCGGTAGATCACCGGGCAGTCTTAGTCCCACGTGTCCTAAGGCTCTGACTGCGCTCCTTCATGATCGGCGATCCTCCGCAGGGCTCCCAGAGCTTGCTGCCGCCCAGCCTCTGTCTCGATCCTAGACCATAAACGCAGGCACTCGTCCGCATTCGCCACAGAGTCTAGGGCGGGAGCGTCAGCGAAGAACCGTGCAACGGGTATGCCCAGACTATTAGCAAGCCGTTGAAGCACTGTCTGATTGAGCTCAGCTTCCGTGTTCATGATGACTCGGAGATCCAGTGCTAGAGAAAATTATTCTCCGGTTCATAGCCGCGATCGAGCATCAGCGAAATTGATTGAAACGTACTGGTATCGCCCTCGATAGACATCAGGCCTCAGGATCGGCGCTCGCACTGTGGCGTCCCTTGGAGGCATGAAATGAGGAGCGTTCCGGATGATCTTCGTCACGAAGGCGGATGGCGGCGTGACCTACGTCAGCCCCGAATGGAGCGCCTTCACCGGCCAGGCCGCTACCGAGGCCGTCGAGCACGGCTGGTTCGCGTGCATACATCCCGAGGACTACGAGACCGCCGCCACTTTCCTGCGCAGCGCCCGCGATCAGCAGAGCGAGTACAGCCTGCGCGCTCGCCTGCGTCGGGTTGATGGCACCTACGCCTGGGTCATGATTGGCGCCGTTCCCTCCTACGGGCCACCAGACCGCACCTTCCTGGGCTATCTGGGCTCACTGACGGAGATCAGCCCCAGCAGCACGGAGCCGCTGACCGCCTACGGCACCCTCTCGCGCTTCGTCCCGCCACCCATGAGCCCGACGACCCCGCCCGGCTCGACGCTGGAACGCGTCGCCGACTACCTGCTGATGGCACACGGACTGATCGAGCAGGACGGCGCCAAGGAGATGCTGCCGGTGCTTCGGGACGCGCTGATGACAGTGGGCAGGTCGCTGGCGCGCAACACGATCACACCCGATCCGAGCGGCAACCTTCACTGAGCACCGCAGCTTCGCTTACAGTAAGTGCTGCGGGCTTGTGGGCCTCACGCCTTGAGCGTTGTGCAATCAAGGACAGAAGTTCGTATTCTCACATGCTCGAACGCGGGATGGCAGAACCCGGCCTACACGCCTGAGCTTCGATCACTCCTATCAGGAGGATGAATGCCCGGTCCCGCTACCCCTCTGCTCGGTCGTCACATCACTCGTCGGAGCCCGTTGCGTCCGCTTACGGGAGGTCGTCAAAACCATCTGAATGACCAGGATGGGCGCGAAGCTGAACGTCCGCTTCTCCGCTGAGTGTAAAGGTACGTTGGTGTTGCGGTCCCCCCTAGACCTTTGCTGACGCAGCCTGGCGATAATCCGACACGTTTGCAGTATTCCTAGCGCCGGGTATGAAGACCCGCGGATGCCGAATGCATCTGCGGCGTGAGCAGGAGCATCCCCGGCACGCCGCGGCGTAATGATTCGGTCGACCACCGGCCTCAGCTCAGACCTTAGCCGGAGTCTTACCCAGAGCGTGTTCCGCCAAACCCCACACGCCGTCGCGCTCCAACCGCTCAAGGTTCTCGTCGGCAGTGCCGGGCAACTTGATGTACCTGTACCCGATCGGCTCATCGACGATGAGGACGCAGCGGTAGCCGAGGTACTTGAGCAGGCCCATGCCAGCGCTGTGGAGCATCATCTGCGCCGAGATCTTGATGGCGAAGGTGAGGTTGTGCGGGCTGCCGCTCAACATGATCGGCGTACCCACATCGGCCCCCAGGTGCTCCACGATCGTGTTGGACCAGCCCAGCGACGGCTTCGGTCGCTCGGCGATCGGAGCCGTCGCGATCTGCCGCTCGATGATCTTGCACAGGCGCTGCTCCTCCTTGCGCACCACGGGCAGGTCCCAGACCTTGAATGCGTTCACCGCCGCGGTCTGCCGATCAACGTGCGTGACGAGTCCGTAGTGCGGAATGTGCTGAGGCAGGGCGCTCTGAAACATGGTGATCCTCGAAAATGAAGGTCGCGAACCGCGGCGATGAACGAGGACCAGAAAGCGCGTCGACCGGCTGAAAGTCGAAATTTATTTTCAAGGCCGCGACCAACGGTCGAATGGAAAGATGGCGCCTCCGTTGAAGGGTGCCGTCCTAGGGGATATCAGTACCACCGCATGCGAAACTCAAACGCGCGCTTCCAATTTTTGAATTGCAGCTGATGCGAGGCGAAGCGATAGCCGGGAGACAGCAAGGTATCAGCAGGCTTGCTTAAGCTATTGAAACTGTTGCGCGCCTGCCAGTCCCTCAAAGTCCTGGCGAGACGCTCGTTCATGGCCCCCTCGACGCAAACCAGCTTCGTAGCGAGGCGGCGCTCAGCGCACCACCGCAGCGCATCGCTAAGGTCCGGCACCCATTTCCGAACATTGGCGAGGCGAGCTCGCGTCGCGTACGAGTTGTGAGTGCACCAACGGTCATTGTCGCTCAAAGCAACCTGCAAAGTCGTCTCGTCGAGCCAGAGCGGCGTCATCTCGACGATGGCCCCAGACCAGTAACCCGGCGTTTCAATGTAGTGATCGTTCATAGAACGATCGGTACGAACAAAGCAGTCCATTGTAAAAAACTCTTCGACAATTGTCTGTCGGCAGAGACAGATTGACGAAAAGCAGAAAATCACATCCGCAATCCGCGAGTCGAATTGTTTTTGAGGATAAGCGACGGCGAAGTTTCGCTGCACAGCTCCCAAAGCAGGCAAATTTTATTTTTGCATAGGTCTCATGTTCTCCGCTTTGGAACAAAGATTTTGCCTTCTTGGGCGGATGTTTAGTAACAAGGCTCATTGCCGACAAGAAAGACATTGCCAATGACCAACTACGCTTCTAACCGCCTGATCATCGCCGGACCGGCCGACGAACTGACCCGTTTTCTCAACGAGCACGTCTTTGTCACGCCGGGGTCCGAGGTGGACGATCCGGCCCTCGACTTCGCCAGCATCATCCGTGTGCCTCCTGAGATCACCGCGACTATGAGCGTCTACAGCCGGGAGAACCGCGACGCCGCTCGCAAGGCGACCGGCTACGAGGACATGGACGACTGGGCCATGAAGGTGTGGGGCACCTCCCGCGAGCCACAAGGGTTCAACGGCCGGTTGTTCGGCGACGCGCTCTACGATTGCCGGTTCGATACCGCTTGGGGCAGCCCTTGCGGGATCGTCAAGACGTTGGCGCAGCGCTACCCGAGCTTGCGCGGGACGCTGGCGAGCTCTGAGAGCGGGATGGACTGGTGCGTGATCCGGGATTTTGCTGACGGGGAGTCGTGGTACGTCTCGACCGACTACGACAACCGGGTCGCCCGTCTGATCGGCGCTGGATGGACGAACGGACCGAGGCGCAAGGTCACGGCACAGGCAACGCTCGACAGTCTGGAGGCGCTCCGCGCGCCGCACGGACCGACCTACTCGCGGCGACCGTTTGACAGGGATGCCGCGGGTAAGGCGATGGAGCTGCGGCTGGAGCGCTTCTATGGGGCTATGGAGAACCTGGGCGCGTCCAGGTTCATCACGCGGCTCCGTGTCAAGCGCTCGTAGCTTCCGGCGCCGCGAGATCCAGGTGCGGGCGCGATACCAATCGCGCCTGCGCCGACCTCATCCCTTGATGCCGCGCTTGGCAAAGATGACGGCGAACGCCTGCTCGGCCTGCACAAAGCGCCGATGCGCCTCCGCGTGGTGTCGCGGTGGGTGCCGGTCCGGGTGTAAACGTGCCCGGAACGCTCTTCGGGCCGCTTCAATCAGGAATGTCGGGCTACCCTCGTGCAGCCCGACGCAATGGTAGAGCAGGTTTGAGGTTTGCGCCGGCCGGACCGCAGCACGAGCCGCGGCCAGATTGCGCTCCAGCTCAACTATGCGTTCGCATGCGTCGTCGAGCGCGGTTCCGGCCTCGGTAGCGGCTGCTTGAGCGGCCGCACAGGCTGCACGTAGCTGATCAAGCTCTTGGCTGCCCCCGATGGCGCGTGGCGCGTAGCGGATGAGACCGCCCCAGCCCAGCACCAGAGCGACATAGTTGGGGCAGATGGCGAGGATCGCGGCAGCGACTATGCCCACGATGAGGCGCAACTCGACCTCATCAAGAGTCGCCAGCCTCTGCTCGACCACCATGAGGCCGTTGCCGACGAGGGCCCGCATGGCTGATCACCACCGCGGTGTAGGATGGCGAGGCGCGATGATGTCGGTCATCAGGCGGCCTCCACGATTGGTCTCGGCGCCTCCTCAATCCCTACGAGCCGCTTGGCTGCACCTCCACCCCGCGAGCCGGGCAGGTCACGGTCCGGCTCACCGAGGGCATCAGCGAGCGTGTCGCCGTAACGATAGCCAGGATGGTGCCCAAGAAGCTCGGCCATACGCCGATCGTAGACGCCACCTGGAGCCGGTCCCGACACGCGCAGACCGATCGACATCAAGCGCTGCAAGGCAGCGCGCAACACGGGTTTGGCCGGACCCTCATTGTTCTTGCCCGCGATCTGATCGATCTCCCAGCCGCCGTCGGTCATCGGCGCGAGAAGGATCGCTAAGGAGATCGTTGCGCCGGCCTCATCAGCGAAGTCGTAGGCACAGATCAGCTTGAGGCCGATGGCAACCTCGACGAGGTAAGACGCGACGCAATTCGACATCTCTTCCGCAAACTGCTCAACCTCGGCTGCGCTCCCGAGGACGCGTAGGCCCTCCAAGGGCGGCAGGTCCGGGACGGGCAGGCGATCCGCCCGTTCGAGCATTCTACATCCGAATTGCCGAAGTGGTTCGTCGCGGCTGAGCGACTGCCGCAATGCGGCCCGGAAAGCGGTATCGTCGGCAGAAGGGACCGAGACCCGCAGCAACTTTAGAAGCCGATTGGCCGCCTGGATCGTGTCCGGCCCATGCATCCCCTTCAGCACCTCGGGCAAGATCAGTACGGGGTCCAGCTGATCGACGGCGCGGAGATGCAGGGCGCGCAATCGCCCGACAAACCGAATGGCATGTGCGGCCGGTCCGTGCCCATCCTGAGTGTAAATCTCGAAAAGCCGCCGATAAGCGGTGGGCTGGGCAAAGGGCTCAATACCAGCGCCCTCCGCTTTTGCTTCCTGAACACGTAGGAGTGCGCGCAGATATCCGCCCGGCACGGCACTTGGCTGAATGCCGTACAGGGCACCGATGACATCGCGAGCGCGGTGCTGTCGCAGGACTTGGCCAACGCACACCTCACTGGTGGCGAGGCCAAACGGTGAGCAGAGAGCGTGGAGCGCCGACTGCCCGTGCTTCAGCATCTCCGCAGCGGTGGCGAAAGCTGCCTGCCGTCGTAACGGGCTGAAGACCATGAGGTCGGAGACGAGGCCACGCGCGCCGGCCCGATCGAGGCGCATCAGTGGCTCAAGCGCCCAGCCGATGATCGGTGCGGGCTGACGAAAGGTCTTTGGGCCGCTTTCAAATATGGGGACGTCAAAGTTCAACGTATTTCTCCACAAAAACGGATGATCCGCAAGGACTAATCGCAAGCGGCCTCAAACGCGGCTGACGATCTAATTTCGAAATGATGCCAAAGACCGAAAATTTGGGAAGCGAATTATGCCGGTAAGCCGTTCGGTGTGGTTAACTTGATCCCGCTGAGACGTGCTAGAGCTCCAGGCGAATGGTCACCTGAAATGGGTTCCGAGAAGCTCTGCGTGGTTCCGCCACACTATGCGATTGGATAGGCTCGCCTGGCTGGATCGCAGTTCGTGCCTACGCGTGCGGGTAGCCTGACTGCAGCCCAGCTATTTCGAAGTGGGCAGCTGACACGAGGGCTACTTGAAACCGGCCACAAGCTGAACTCAGGCGCAGCGCCGTTCACAGCGGGCTCGCTCGCCGAATCAGTGCGTGCGGAAGCAGACCATGGGCGCCATGGGGAAACGCGAGCTTGGACGGGCTGCTCTTCGAAAATTCCCGCGTCACCCCCGCTACGATCTCGTGCATGCGCACCGTGCCAGAGTGCTGAGGATGCTCCGAACGCGCGGAATTTCTCTCGCGGACCAGACAAACCCAGAACGTATTCGGGACTTTCTTCGGGACTTTCTGTACCGAAGGCCTCCTATCGGAACGCTTTGTTCCGCTTCTGGTCCGTATTTTGGCTTGTCCCTTGACTGCCAAGGGACAAGCCAAACTCCTGATGTAACTGATCTTTTTGCTGGCGACCCCGGTAGGGCTCGAACCTACGACCTGCCGCTTAGAAGGCGGCTGCTCTATCCAGCTGAGCTACGGGGTCTGGTGCCGGGCCGGGTTCGTAGCAGCCACCCCGTCGCCTGTCATCAGGCCCCGAACGCACCCACGAGGCGGCCATGCCATCCGCAGGGATTGATCGAGCGGGTGCGCGCGGCATGAAGACCCGTGGTCAGCGCACCATTTCATTGCATTGGCCGATCAACTCTGGACGACAACCGATATTGGCCACACTCCCGACGCATTCCCCCTGCTTTCGACTGTAGACAGCCGAGCTTACCCGCTGCGCCGCGGCGCAGCAC
Source organism: Methylobacterium sp. GC_Met_3 (assembly GCF_026540775.1). NCBI lineage: Bacteria > Pseudomonadati > Pseudomonadota > Alphaproteobacteria > Hyphomicrobiales > Methylobacteriaceae > Methylobacterium > Methylobacterium sp. GC_Met_3. The sequence continues at coordinate 28,770 of NZ_JALNUL010000032.1, read as the reverse complement.
CATTCAGCTCGACGGTTGCGCGGCGGGACATGGGACGTCCAGAGACATGACGATCGACGCTCGGAAGACCGGTGCCGGCGCAATGGATGCGTCCGCGCGACCCGGGTCACAGGCGGCCCTGCTCAGCCGCCGGGCCTTCCTGGCCGGGTCGTCCCTCGGGGTCGGCGCCCTGGCGCTCGGCGGGTGCGGGACAACCGACACCCTGTTCCTCGCCGAGGCGACGAAGACCTACGGGCCGATGCCGAATGAGAAGTTCCCGATCCCGGCGGCCGACATCAGCAAGGTCGATCCGAAATACTATCGCCGGACCGTCAGCTACGACACGAAGGAAGCGGCCGGCACGATCATCGTCGATCCCGCCAATTACTACGTCTATCGCGTCGAGGGCGACGGCACCGCAACCCGGTACGGCGCCAATGTCGGCCGCCAGGGGTTCCTGTGGAACGGCGACGCCTATGTCGGACGCAAGTCCGAATGGGCGACCTGGACGCCGCCCGCGGAGATGATCCGGCGCCAGCCCGAAGCGGCGAAATACGCCCGCGGCATGCCGGGCGGCCTCGAGAACCCGCTCGGCGCCCGAACGCTCCACCTCTACCAGAACGGCGCCTATACGCTCTACACGATCTACGCGAGCAGCGATGCCGAATCGATCGGCACTGGCATCACGAGCGGCTGCGTCGGCCTGCTCAGCCAGGACATGATCCACCTCTACGCGCGCACGCCGGTCAAGACGAAGGTGGTCGTCCTGCCGGCGTAAGCAGGTTTCGCGAAAGTGACAGCCGGCTTTGCGATGAAAACCTGCGAGCGGACAGGGATATAAGCGGAGGATGCGTTGGCGTGCCAATGCAACTTTGTATCGTCGAGCACGATCAGGTCCGGAGCCGGTCCCGCCGCGAAGAGATGCACTGGAAGCAGCCGGTCTATTACGGGTACCTCAGCGGGCTGTTCGGCGCCCCGCAGGTGGCGGAGCCGACGCCGCCGCGCCTGGGCGAGACCGGCCCGCCTCCGCACTGCGGTCAGCCCTCACCCGACGCAGGCGCAGGCCCGCCACCCATGGATAGACGGCCGGCAGAACCACGAGGGTGAGCAGGGTCGCCGAGATCAGCCCGCCGATCACCACGGTGGCGAGCGGGCGCTGCACCTCGGCACCTGCGCTGGTGGACAGAGCCATCGGCAGGAAGCCCAAAGCCGCCACCAGGGCCGTCATCATCACCGGGCGCAGTCGCATCTCGGCCGCCCGGGTGGCCGCCTCCCGGGGGTCGAGGCCGGTCGCCTCCAAGTCGCGGATGTAGCTCGTCAGCACGACACCGTTCAGGATCGCGATGCCGAAGGTGGCGATGAAGCCGATCGCCGCCGAGATGGAGAACGGCATGTCACGGAGCGTCAGCGCCAGGATGCCGCCGGTCGCAGCGACCGGCACGTTGAGGAAGATCAGCCCGGCGAGGCGGATGTCGCCGAACATCACCACCAGCAGGAGCAGGATCGCCCCGAGCGCCGCGGGCACCACGACGGTGAGCCGGGCGGTCGCCTCCTGCAGGTTCTGGAACTGGCCGCTCCAGACCAGCGCGTAGCGCGGCGGCAGGGTCACCTGCCGGGCGACCGCGGCCTTGGCGGCGTCCACGAAGCTCTGCACGTCGCGGCCGCGGACATTCGCCTGTACGGAGATCCGCCGCTGCAGGCGCTCCCGGCTGATCTGTGCCGGGCCGGAGGCCACATCCACGCTGGCGACCATCGACAGCGGCACCATCATCCGGCTTCCCGCCTGCCGGCTGGGATCCCCGCCGGACCGGCCGACCGGTAGGGCGCGGATCCGCTCGATGTCGCTGCGGTCGGCCGGGTCGAGCCGGACCACGATCTCGGTGATCGAATTGTCGTCGCCGTACACGACGCCGCTGGTCCGGCCGCCGATGCTCTCGACCATGTCGAGCACGTCCGACACGTTGATACCGTAGCGGGCTGCCTTGGCGCGGTCGACCTGGATCGACAGCGCCGGCATGCCGGCCTGCGCCTCGGCCTTCACGTCCGCCGCCCCGTCGATCCCGGAGACGGTGCGCACGATGGCGTCGGCTGTGTCCTTCAAGACCTTCAGGTCGTCGCCATAGAGGCTGATCGCGACGTCGCCGCGCACGCCCTCCAGCAGGTCGTCCATGCGCATCTGGATCGGCTGCGAGAAGCTGTAGGCTACGCCCGGCACCTCCTCCTTGAGGCGCTTGTCGAAGGCCGCCACGAGGCCCTCCTGCGTGCCGGCGGTTGTCCACGTGGCGGGGTCGGTGAGGGTGATGAAGCTGTCGGTCGATTCGACGCCCATCGGGTCGGTGGGGATCTCGGCGCTGCCAGTGAGCGAGACGACACGCTTCACCTCCGGAAACGACTTCAGCACCCGCTCGATGCGGGTCACTGTGGCGAGCGAGGCGGAGAGATCGATGCCCGGCAGCTTCTCGGAGGTGATGACGATGGAGCCCTCCGACAGCTTCGGCAGGAACTCGCCGCCGAGGCGCGTCGCCAGCACGCAGGAGCCGGCGAACAGGGCAAGCGTCGCCAGCACGGTGAGCCCGGCGTGCCGCTCGGCCGCCTTCAGCAGCGGCGTGTAGGCGGCCCGCATCCCATGGACGAGGCGGGTCTCGCGCTCGCCGACGCCGCGGCCGGCGAGGAAGATCGCAGCGAGCGCCGGCATCAGCGTCATGGTGACAACGAGGGAGCCCGACAGGGCCAGGATGACGGTCAGCGCCATCGGCACGAACATCTTGCCGGCCACACCTTCCAGCGCGAGAATCGGCACGTAGACCAGGATGATGATCGCCACCGCGAACATCACGGGCTTGGCCACCTCGGCGGCAGCGTCCCGGATCAGGTCCTCGGGCGGCCGGTCCGGATGCTCGCCGCGGGCGCGCAGCACGTTCTCGACCATCACCACGGCGCCATCGACGATCAGGCCGAAATCGATGGCGCCGAGGCTCATCAGGTTGCCCGACAGGCCGAGCAGCCGCATCCCGGCGAACGCCATCAGCATCGCAAGCGGGATCGCGGCCGCCACGATCAGCCCGGCGCGGAGGTTGCCCAGCAGCAGCAGCAGGACGCCGATGACGAGCACCGCGCCTTCGAGGAGGTTGTGCGCCACGGTGTGGATCGTGCGGTCCACCAGCGCGCTGCGATCGTAATAGGGAACGATATCCATGCCCGGCGGCAGTTGCGGTCGCAGGTCGTCGATCGTCTTCTTCACCTGCCCGACCACCGCGCTGGCATTCTCGCCGATCTGCATCAGCGCGATGCCGACCACCGTCTCGCCCTGCGCGTCGTGGGTCACGGCCCCGAGCCGGACTTTTGGCGCCTCGACCACCCGGCCCAGCGTCGCGAGCGTCACCGGCACGCCGCCGGGTCCCGTGGCGACCACGATGTTGGCGATGTCCTCCGGGCTTTTTGCGAGACCGAGGCCGCGGATCGTCTCCTGCTGGTCGTTGTGCTCGATATAGGCGCCACCCCGGGCGGCGTTGTTGTCGGCGAGCGCCGTGAAGACCTGGGCCAGGGTGATGCCGTAGCGGCGCAATGCGTCGGCCGAGACCCGGACCTCGTAGGTCGGCATCTGGCCGCCGTAGATGTTCACGTCGACGATGCCGGGCGTCAGCTTCAGCTTCGGCGCGATCGTCCATTGCAGGGTGCGGCGGAGCTGCATCGGGGTGTAGGCGGGCCCGCGCAGCTCGAACTGGTAGATCTCGCCGAGCCCCGTCGCCATCGGGCCCACCTGCGGGTCGCCGACGCCCGCCGGCATCATGCCCTTGGCCGCCGGCAGGCGCTGGAACACCTGATTGCGCGCCTCCGTGATCGGCACGCTTTCCGCGAAGGTGACGTAGACCGCCGAGACGCCGGCCCGCGAGGTCGAACGGATCCCGGTCAGGCCCGGCGCCCCCGCCATGGCGTTCTCGACCGGGAAGGTGACGAGCCGCTCCACCTCCAGCGGCCCGAGGCCCGGCGACAGGGTCAGGATCATCACCTGCTTGGGCGAGATGTCAGGCACCGCGTCGATCGACAAGCCGTCGAGGTTGGCGATCCCGCCCGCAGCTGCGGCGAGCGCGATCATGAGGATGAGGAACCGGCGACGGATCAGGAGGGCGAACCACGTCCGCATGGGAGGCCTCAATCCGTCGAGCCGAGCAGGCTGCGCAGCAGGATCGCCTTGAGCCCGAAGCTGCCTTTCGTCGCCACGATGTCGCCGGCCGCGACGCCGCTCTGCACCTCGACCCAGTCGGAGCGCTGGATTCCGAGTGTCAGGGCGCGCCGCTCGAACTGGTCCTCGGCTACGCGCACGAAGGCGATTGGCCCCTGCTCGGTCTGCTGGATCGCGGCCGCCGGGACGGTGACGCCGTCGCGGCCGAGATCCGCCGCGATGGTGACCGCGACGAACATGTTGGCGCGCAACAGGTCGCCCGGGTTGGCGAGTTCGATACGCGCGGGCGCCGTGTTGGTGGCGGGATCCAGTGCGGCGTTCACCGAGCGGACACGGCCCTCGAACGGATCGTGGCCCGGGACCGGGCTCTCCACGGAGGCGCCGTCGCCCGCCTTCACCCGTGCGGTATCCGGTCCGTAGAGGTTGGCCAGCACGAGGATGCGGGTCGGATCGGCCACCGTGAAGGCGTCGCGGGTGGTGTCGACGACCTCGCCCAGGGTCACGCCGACGCTGGTCACGACCCCGCCGATCGGGGTCACGACCGCGCTCGTGCCGGGGGCCGCCCCTTCGGCGGGGGCGAGGCGTTGGTACTGCGCCCGGTACATCTCGGCATTGGCCTGGCCCGATTTCACCGCCGCCTGCGCCTTGGCGAGATCGACCTGCCGCCGCTCCACCTCAGCCTGGGCGACGCCGCCGAACTTGAGCTGTTCCTGACCGCGCTTGAGCTGCAGCGCCGCCACCGCCTCGGACGCCTGCGCCTCGACGAGGGAGGCCTGCGCGGCGAGGTAGCCGTTGCGCGCATCGAGCAGCCCGGCGGCGTCGAGGGTCGCGAGGGTCGCGCCCGCCTCGACCCGGTCGCCGGGCTGGACCGCGAGGCTCAGCACCCGTCCTTGTGTGCGCGGCTTGAGATGCGTCACACGCCGCTCATCGAACGCGACGGTGCCGGGCACGCGCACCGGCAGAACGATCCGGCGGGTCTCGGCCGTCCCGAAGGCCAGGCCGATCCGCGTCTGCCCCTCCGCGTCGAGGGTGACGCGATCGGGGTTCGCCGGCGCCGCGTCGGGTTTGTCCGTCTCGGCCGCCGACGTGGCCGGCGCCAGGCCGAGCGCGGACAGGATGGGTGCGCGCTCGATCCAGCCGGCAGCGGCGAGGCCGGTCCCGACCAGCAGGAGGAGCACGCGGACGCCACTGCGGCGGGGCGGCACCACTGGGCCGGGCTTCGAGGCCACCTCGTCGTCCAAGCCCTCCGGCTCGACGGACTCAGCTTCCATGGCGCGGGCATGCGCCTCGCCGTTCAGCGTCATGGGCGCACGCGCCGCTGGCCGGGGATCGGCGACCTCATGCGTCGAAGCCAGGGCGCAGCACCTCCTCGCTCACGAAACGTCCGGTCTCGACCTCGCGGACCACCTCGTAGCCTTCACTGCGCAGTTCCTTCAGCCGGTCCATGGAGACGTAGCTCCGCGTCTCCACGTCGTAGAGACGGGACTGGGCGTAACGGTTGATCAGGCGCCGGGGACGCTTCTTCCTAGGCATGCGTGGTGCCCGTGGGATGGCATCGGACCGGGCGATGACGGTCAGGCTTCGAGGTTAGCCGCTGAAGCCGGCGGGAGAGCGCGACAGGCCCCCTCTCCCGTGCGGGAGTGGGTCGGGGTGAGGGATGAGAAGCGTCAGAACCGAGCGCGCCAAGACCGCGCGTGAAGAACGAGCCTTTTCCTGAACGTTCTCGACCCTCACCCTGCCCCTCTCCGGATCGGGAGAGGGGACCCGCGCGCCATCCTGCCGCCGCAGCGGCGGCCGCGACCTCTGGATCCGGCGAGGATGCGAGAGAGGGTTGCGGAATTCTCAGCTCTTCCCCTCGAACGGCGAGGCCTGGATCCGCACAGCGAGCCCATCGGGGCGCACGCATTCGGCGGGGCGGGGTCTGCATCGCGGCAATCCGGTCAAACAAATGGGTCCGTGAAACCGGCGCCGGTACGCACTAGAGTCATTCTAATAAGTTGGGCGAAGCCGATGCCGCGCCACTAAATTCGGGTTCACACTCGGACCGCGCCGGGACCAACGAACCGAAATGCGGCACACAGGAAACTGGCCGGAGGTGCGGGCGTGGCGAGGGTGCTGCTGATCGAGGATGACGCGGAGACGGCAGCCGTCGTGCTCGACGACCTGCGCGGGCGCGGTCATGCGGTCACCTGGGCGGCGACCGGGCCCGACGGCGCCCGGACGGCCCGGGGCGGCACCTGGGGCGCGATCATCCTCGACCGGATGCTGCCCGGCCAGGACGGGCTCAGCGTCCTGCAGGATCTCCGCCGGGACGGGGACCGGACCCCCGCGCTGGTGCTGAGCGCGCTGGGCGACGTAGACGAGCGGATTCGCGGCCTGCGGGCGGGCGGAGACGACTACCTCGCCAAGCCCTTCGCCCTGGGGGAACTCGCCGCCCGGATCGAGGCTCTGCTCCGGCGTCCGGTGGACAGCCGCGAGACCCTGCTGCGCGTCGGCAGCCTGGAGATCGACCTGATCGCGGGGACCGGCCGGCGCGGCGCGCGCAATCTCGAATTGCTGCCGCGCGAACTCAAGCTCCTCGCCTATCTGATGCGCGCGCCCGGCCAGATCGTCACCCGGGCGATGCTGTTCGAGGAGGTCTGGAACTACCGATTCACTCCCAAGTCGAACCTGATCGACGTACATCTCGGGCGCCTGCGCCGGAAGCTCGAGGCCTGCGGAGGACCACCCCTGATCCAGAACGTGCGTGGCCTCGGCTTCACCTTCACGCCCGATGACTGAGTTCCTGCGCTCCACCACCCTGCGCTGGGCGCTGGGGATCGCCCTCTGGTCGGTGCTGCTCGCGCTGACGATGTTTGCCTTCATCTACTGGCAGACGGCCGCCTACCTGCGCGAGGAACTGGCCGAGACGCTGCAGCTCGAAGTCCGCGCCGTCGCCGCCGATCCCGCCTCCGCGGCTTTGCGGGTCGACACCTGGACCGCCATGGACCTGCACGCCAATCACTACGGCGGCCTGTTCGGTCCCGATGGCGCGCGCCGCGCCGGCAACCTCGACGCGATCCCCGATCAACTCGCCCGCGACGGGGACGCCGATCGCGTGAGCGCCGTCGTGCAGGTCGCGGGGCGCCGGCTCGGCGACGAGATCTGGGCGGCCGCCCTGCCGCTGCCCGACGGCAGCACCGTGGTGATCGCCCACGATTCCGACGAGATCGACCGCGTGCGGGGGACGACCCTGCGGGCGCTCGGCCTCGGATTGGTGCCGACGCTGGCTCTATCGGGGCTCGGCGGACTCCTGCTGGCGCGGAGGGGCCGCCGGCGGCTGGCCGCCACCGAGGCGGCTTTGGCCGAGGTGATGCGCGGCGACCTGCGCCGGCGCCTGCCGGTCGGCACCCGGGGCGACGAGTTCGACCGGCTGGCCGCGAACGTGAACCGGATGCTCGACGAGATCGAGCACCTGATGGGCGAGGTCCGCAGCGTCGGCGACGCGGTCGCCCACGATCTGCGCACGCCGTTGACCCGGCTGCGCGCCCGGCTGGAACGCAGCCGGACCCAGGCCCGAACGGTGGCGGAATTCCACGAGACGATCGACCAGGGCCTCGCCTGGATCGACCAGACGCTCGCCATGGTCACGGCGGTGCTGCGGATCGGTGCGATGGAAGAGGGACGCCGGACCGCCTTCGCACCGGTCGATCTCGGCGAATTGGCGGCGGCGGCGGTGGACCTCTTCGAGCCGTCGGCCGAGGAGAAGGGTGTGCGCCTCACCCTCGCGGTCGCGGACGGGCTTCCCACTATCCGGGGCGACCGAGACCTGTGCTTCGAGGCCCTGTCGAACCTCCTCGACAACGCCCTGAAGTTCACGCCGCAGGGCGGGGCCGTGTCCGTGCGCCTGACCCACCTGAGCGGCGCAGTCAGCCTCGCCGTCGAGGATACGGGACCGGGCCTGCCCGCGACGGAGCGCGACAAGATCTTCCAGCGCTTCTACCGCTCGGAGGTGGCCCGCCAGACCCAGGGCAACGGCCTCGGACTGAGCTTGGTGGCCGCGATCGCCAAGCTCCACGCCGCGAGCGTGAGCGTCCACCCCGCCGCGACCGGCGGTTGTCGCTTCGACCTGATGTTTCCCGCCGCAGCGGCCACCTGAGGCGGGTCCTGGCCGAAGAGATCCGATCGAAGTTCAGCGGGCATCCGGCATCGATCGCGAGACTGTGACATCGCCATTCCCACTCTTTACGGGGCGCCAGCACCGACATGTCCGAATTTTAATCCAGTGGACATGCGACCAACACGGCCGATGAATATTATATGAACACGCGAAGAACGAGGCCGATACATACAAAGGTCTTTGTTCAAGCGCTCAGATGGAGTTATCACAATGGCTTATCGCAAATCCATGGCTGCGGCGCTCGTGCTCACCACCATCCTCGGCGGGACCGCTTTCGCCGCGGAACAGGCTGCTCAGCAGCCCGCCGCGCAGCAGACGGCGATCGACAAGGATGTGGGCAAGCTGTCGAAGGATGGCGCACAGGCGTTCCGTGATCTTCAACTCACGCGTCTCGCCATCTTCGAGGCGGATCCCGCTCAGGCCAAGGCTCTGATCGGCAAGACACAGGCGGCCTTCACGAAGGCCAAGACCGATGATGCCGTGTTCACCAAGGCCGAGGCCGAGCTCAAGACACCCGCCGACATGGCCAGCCACAAGGCGATGACCCCTGCCGCGACCGCCCAGCCCGCGACGACCGACGCGAAGCCGTCCAAGGAGCAGGTTGCCTGGGTTCCGGTGGACGCGCAGCTGACGCTCGGCGACGACTTCGTGGCCACCCCCGAGAAGGCCTCGGCCGTGACCGAGGCGAACAAGAACCTCGCCCACGGCGACCAGAACGGCGCGATCGAGAAGCTCAAGCTCGCCCATGTCGACGTGAACTTCACGATGGCGGTGCTGCCGCTCGACAAGACCATCGCCGACGTCGATCAGGCCGCGACGCTGATCGGACAGGGCAAGTATTACGAGGCCAACGCGGTGCTGAAGACCGCCCAGGACGGGATGCGCTTCGACATGATCGACGCGGTCGCCCTGCCGCAGAAGGGCAAGGCCGCAGCGGCGAACACCGCGTCTCCGATGGCGACCGGCACGGCCTCAGGCGCCAAGGCCGGCAAGTAATCGACGGCTGGGTGGTCGGGAGCAGTCCCGGCCATCCAGACTGATCGGACGGACAATATCGTCAAGACTTCGCGCCAAGCCAAATCAGTGGAGGCCAATCATGATCAAGACAACGGTGAGCGCCGCCTTGTGTACGGCCTTTCTCCTGGCCACCGTCCCCGCCATGGCGGCACCGAACGAGATGCCGCAGGGCAAGCGGGATGAGATGTCGATGAAGGATACGAAGCACACCATCGCCGCACAGCGGAAGGAGAACAAGGAGGCCGACAAGAACGTCGACAGCCTGATCAAGAACAGAAAGTGATACGTCCGGCCGGTCCGCGCCCCGGCGACACCGGCCGCTCTCATCAGGCGATCGGTGGCGCCGCAGCCGAGCCCTGCCGCTCAACCGACGCTCATTTCGCCGCGGTGATCACGGCCTCGATCAGGACATTGGGTCCCAGTTCGGCGACGCCGATGGTGGAGCGGCTCGGCAGGGTCTCGGGGCTGAACCAGGCCGTCCAGGCGGCGTTCATCTCGTCCTTGAGTGCCATGTCGGTGATGTAGAGCGTCGCCGTCAGGATCTTGCTCCGGTCGCTGCCCACTTCGGCGAGCAGCGCGTCGATCCGCGCCAGGATCTGCTCGGTCTGGCCCCGCATCGGCGCGGAGCGATCCTCCGCCACGAGGCCGCCGAAGTAGAGGACGCCACCATGCTCCACCACGCGGTGCATGATGGGCGTGCGGATATGGCGTTCGATCATCGAAACAAATCCTTGTCTGGGTCGCATCAACCGGCCGGCTGAAGCAGGGCCGAGCGGGTCTCGGGGGCGGGGCCGCCGAGGGTGAAGCGGTCCGGCGCGAACGCCGCGAGGGCGTGCGCCTCCGGTCCGTCGAGCAGCAGGCCGGCGGCGACCGCACCGACGATGGGCGCGAGCGCGAAGCCGTGCCCGGAGAAACCGAAGGCATGGACCAGCCCGTCCGCCACGGCGGACCGGCCGATCACCGGCAGTTCGTCCGGCGTGACACCCTCGATGCCGGCCCAGGCGTGGACGATCCGCGCCCCGCGCAGGGCCGGGAACAGATCGAGCGCCGTGCGGGCCGAATAGGCGAGCCGCGGGACGTCGAGGCGGATCTCTCCGGTGTCGAGGTCGGCTTGTCCCTTGTGGCCGCCGCCGATCATCACGTGGCCGCTGTCGGACTGCTTGAACGACAGGGGCCGCCCGGCCGCCCCCACCACGGGCGTCAGGAGTGGCGGCAGCGCGTCGGTGAGCAGCATCTGGAAGGCGTTGAAGCCAAGCGGGATCGACTCTCCGGCCGCACGGGCAATGCGACCGCCCCAGGCGCCCGCGGCATTGAGCAGGCGCGGCGCGGCATGGGTCTCGCCCCCATCTGTCCGGAGGCGCCAGAGGCCGGCCCGGCGCTCCACCGAGGCAACACGGGCGCCCTCGATCACCGTGGCACCGGCGGCCATGGCGGCGCGGCCGAAGGCACGGGTCGTGCGCAAGGGCGACGCGAAGCCGTCACGGCGGGCGACGATGCCGCCGACCACGTGCGGGGCGACCGCCGGGAGCAGCCGGCGCACCGTCTCGGCATCCGCCAGCGCCTCGTGCGTCCAGCCGGCGGCACGCAGGCGTTCGACGCGCTCGGCCAGCTGCGCGAGTTCGGCCTCGGTTTCGGCCACCCGGACCTGCCCGACGGGGCGGAAGCCGCAATCGTCGCCGACGAGCTTGGCGATGTCGTGCCAGCGCTCGATCGCCTCCAGGGCGAGCGGTACCTCGGCGGGATGGCGGCCCAGGGTGCGCACGCCACCAGCGGAATAGCCCGAGGCCTGGGCGCCGACCTGCCGGGCCTCCAGCACGTGCACGCGTCGGCCGGCCCGGGCCAGATGCAGGGCAGCCGACAGCCCGTGCAGACCGCCGCCGACGATCAGGATGTCGGGATCGGTCATGCCAGCGCGCCCGTATCCGTCTGCGGGGGAACCGCCTCCGGCATCGCGGCCACGAGGCCGGCCAGCGCCGCGAGGCTGACGGGACGCACCGGCACAACCGCACCCAGGATTGCGCGCTGCGCGAGCGCGGCCCGGTCACGCTCGGGGCCGGCGGGCTGCTCCAGCAAAGCCGCGATATCCACCGGATCGAGCCGCAGCCCGGGCGCATTCTCGGCGGGCGGGATCATCGGCGCATCCGTGTCCAACGGCCCGGCGGCTAGGGCGCACGCGGCGATGGTCGCCTGACGCTCCGCCTCCTGCGAATCTGCTGCCCCCGCGACACGGCCGGCTACCGAGACGCCCGGCAGGCTGGTCCGGCCATCGGCATCAGCCACGACCCGGCCGTCCCGGATGGCGCAGCCGAGGGCGGCCAGCAGCAGCGGCTCGTCGGCGCAGACCAGCAGGGCGTCGAACGGCTCGGCCCAGACCCGCCCGTCGCCCTCGACCCAGAGGCGGCCGGGCTCGGCGTGCCAGGCCGTGGCCTCGGGCCGGGCGATCTGGACGGCGCCTGGCAGCGCAGCCAGGGCGGCGCGGCCAGCCGGACCGCCGCCGACGATCACGATGCGAGGTTTCGCCGTCATGCGGTCAGCTCCGGGATTGCGTCCGGCCGTTCGTTCGCGAGCTCGCCCACCGTCATCGGCTTGAACGGGGCCCGCGGCCGCAGGGCCCCGACCGTTTCCATGGAGGCCCCGCGGGTCTCGGCGATCAGCCCGGCGACGACGGTGCCGCACATGCGCCCCTGGCAGGGACCCATGCCAGCCCGCAGGAAGGCCTTGACCTGGTTCGGGCCGGCGGCGCCAAGGCGGGCGGCCCCGCGGATCTGCCCGGCGGTGATTTCCTCGCAGCGGCAGACGATGGTTTCGTCGGCGGGGGTGAGGATCGCCGAGGCAGGGCGATAGAGCCGGTCGAGGAAGGGCCGGAGCGCCAGGGCGGCGCGCTGCACCTTGCGGATCCCCGCGGCGCGGGCGTCGCGGGCGACCGCGTCGAACTGACCAAGCCGGTGGGCTGCGTCGATCGCAGCCAACCGCCCACCCGCGGCGGCGGCTTCCCAGCCGCCGATGCCGCCGCCATCGCCCGCCACCGCCACGGTCTGATGGCTCGTGGCGCCCCAGGGGTCGAGGCGGGGGCGCCAGCAGAGCTGCCTGTCGTCCCAGTCGTGATCGAGTCCCAGCGCCCGAGTGATGTGGGTCGATGGAATCACCCCTTCGTGCAGGAGGAGTGTGTCGCAGGCGATCGCGTGGTCGCGGCCTCCCTGGTGCCAGCGCACGGTCGAGACCCGTCCATCCCCCTCTGCCCGGAGGTCGCGGACGTTGCGCACTACGGTGAGGCCCCGCGCCCGGGTCTCGCGCATCAGGGCCACGCCCTTCGCGAGGAGCTTGCGGCCGGTCCAGAGGCCGCCCGCCCGCAGCGCGTCCCGGAGGCCACCACCGGCACCAGTCTCCAGCAGCGTCAGCCGCTCCACGCCGGCGCGCAAGAGCTGCACGGCGAGCAGCCAGCAGAGCGGCCCCTGCCCGGCGATCACCACGGATCCCTCCGGCACGGCGCCGGCCGTCTTGAGCAGGATCTGGGCGGCGCCCGCGCTCATGACGCCCGGCAGCGTCCAGCCGGGAATCGGCACGGGCCGCTCCTGGGCGCCGGTCGCCAGCAGGACGCGCCGCGCCTCGATCTCCGCGGTGGCGCCATCCGCGGCGACGGACAGCAGGCCCGCATCGGGGTCGAGGTGCCAGAGCGTGGTCCTGGGCCGGTAGGCGATCCCCTTCGTGGCGCGGAACGCCCCCGCCAGGGCGCCGCCGGCATCGAGGAACTCGCCGGCGAGCGCCGGGTCGCTGGCGGCGGCTTCCACCGCGCGAAAAACCTGTCCGCCCGGGGCGGGCTGCTCGTCCAGCACGGTGACGGAGAGCCCGAGGGACGCGGCCTCGATGGCGGCGGCCATGCCGGCCGGGCCCGCGCCGACGATGGCGAGATCGTAGCTCATGCGGCGTCCTCGATCCGCGCCACGCGAGCGCCGACCTGCGGCTCGATCCGCATGCCGGGGGCGACCGGCACGAGACAGGACTGGCGGTTGGCCACGCCGTCGATCTCGGCGAGGCAGTCGAAGCAGATGCCGATCATGCAATAGGGCAAGCGCGGCGCCCCGTTGACCGGCGTCGTGCGGATCGCCGGCGTGCCCGACAGCAGGACGGCGGCAGCCGCCGAGGCGCCCTCGGGCACGCGGACGGGCTGGCCCGCGACGAAGACCTCCACCAGCTGGTCCCCGGCGGCCGGACGGGCCTCAGGCCGCCTTCTGAACATCGAACCGTCTCGCGCTGAAGGGGGACATCTCCGGCGCCAGCGCGCCAGTCGCGATCATCGGGGCGAGCAGGCTCGCATGCGCGCCGGCCAGGGTGACGCCGGAATGGCAATTGGCGATGGTGGCGCCCGGATAACGCTCGGATTCGTCGTAGATCGGCTTGCCGTCCGGCGACATCACGCGCAGCGCCGCCCAGGCCCGGACGATGTTCAGCTCGGCGATCCACGGGAAGGTCCGGACCGCCTTGTTGGCGATGGCCCGCATGATCGCGGGGGTCTGTGTCAGGGTGTCGAAGCCCATATCCTCCTTGCTGTCGCCCAGCAGCAGCGAGCCCTCCTCGGTCTGGCGGACGACATGGGTCGGCAGACCCAGCACCTGCCGGGTGCGCTCCGTGACGAGGATCTGCCCGCGCTCGGGCCGCAGGGGCGCCGACAGGCCGACCAAGGGCGCGAGGTCGGCGTTGCCGAGGCCCGAGGCTAGGACGAGCCGCGGCGCCCGGACAGTCTCGGACCCGATCGCGACGGTGAAGTCGCGTGGGGCCGCCTTGATGGCGGTGACCTTGGCGTTCGGCCGGTAGAGGCCGCCGAGATCCTGAAACGCCGCATGAAGCGCGCGCAGGAGGTGCAGCGGGCTCGCATGGCCGTCGTAGGGTGTCCACGAGGCGCCCACGACCTGGGGGCCGAGGCCCGGAACCATGTCGCGCAGCTCCGCGGCCGGGATCATGCGGTACGCGTAACCGGCATTACCGGCCTCCCGGCGCAGCTGACCCATCAGCGCGTCGCGCTGGGCCATCTCGTCATCCGAGAAGCAGAAATGCAGGCCTCCCGGCTGGTGCAGCCCGACGCCGATGCCGGTCGTCGCGAGGAGGTCGGCGGCGAGTTCCGGCCAAGCCTGGGCCGAGGCGTGGGTCCAGTGCTGGTAATGCGGCGCGCCGAGCCCCTTCGACTGCACCCAGACCAGCCCGAAATTGCCCCGGCTCGCCCGGTGGGCGACGTCGCCCTCGTCGAGCATCACGGTCGACAGGCCCTGTCGCTGGAGGCCGTAGGCGATGGCCGCGCCCACGAGCCCGCCGCCGACCACGATGGCGTCGCGCGTGTCTTGTCCGGTCGCTGTCATGCGCGGCGCTCCCCGGTGAGCAGGCGGTCGATCGGGTAGAAGCGATCGAGCCCCAAGAGGACCAGGGCGGTGACGAGGATCAGCGCCGCCGAGACCGAGGCGACCAGCGGATCGGTCATCTGGTCGATGTAGTTGAACAGCTGCACCGGCAGCGGGTTGGCGGCCGGCGAAGCCAGGAACAGGCTCACCGTCAGCTCGTCGAAGCTGGTCACGAAGGCCAGGATCCAGCCGCCCGCGAGGCCCGGCGCGATCAGCGGCAGGGTCACGCGCCGGAACACCGTGAACCGGTCGGCGCCGAGGCTCTCGGCGGCGCGCTCGATGCGCGGATCGAGCCCCGACAGGCCGGCGCCGACGAGGCGCAGCATGTAGGGGGTGATCACGATGACATGGGCCGCCACGAGGCCGGCGAAGCTGCCGGACAGGCCGAAGCTGGAGAAGAAGCGCAGCAGCGCCACGCCCAGCACCACGTGCGGGATCATCAGCGGCGAGGCCAGGATCGCCACGAGGGCCCCCCGGCCGGGGAAGCGCCAGCGGGCGATCGCCAGGGCGGCCGGGACGGCGATCAGGGCGGAGATCGTCGCGGCCGTCACCCCGAGGCGCGTGCTGTACCAGAAGCTCTCCAGGAAGCGCGGGTTGTCGCCGATTGCCCGCCACCAGCGCAGCGACAGGCCGTCGAACGGCAAGGCGAGGTAGCCCTGGCCGGTGAACGAGACGGCGATCACCACGACGAGCGGCGCCAGGATGAAGGCGATGAACAGGGCGTGGAAGGCCAGCGCCAGGGGGCCGTTGCGGCTGGAGCTATCACCGCTCATGCCGGGCCTCCCTGCGCGACTTCGCCGAGGCGCCGCAGCGCCCGCTTTTCGACGAGCCGCGTCCAGAGGAGCGTGGCGAGCAGGATCGCCGCCATCAGCACGGTGGCGAGCGCCGCGCCGAGCGGCCAGTTCAGGGTGTTGAGGAACTCGTTGTAGGTCATGCTGGAGACGACCTTCAGGCGCTTGCCCCCAAGCATGGCGGGCGTCGCGAAGGCCGAGGCCGAGAGGCAGAACACCATCAGCGCCCCGGCCATGACCCCCGGCATGACGTTGGGCAGCACGATGCGGGTGAACACCGTGAACCGCCCCGCGCCGAGGCTGGTGGCGGCGCGCTCCAGCACCGGATCGAGCCGCCCGAGGCTCGCCCAGACGGACAGCACCACGAGCGGCACCATCACGTGGACGAGGCCGATCACCACCGCGAGTTCCGTGAACATCAGCCGGTAGGGAGCGCCCGGCAGGTGGAGGGCGGTGAGCGTCTGGTTCACGAGGCCGTTCGTGCCGAGCAGCACCATCCAGCCGAAATTGCGCACCACCACCGAGACCAGCAGCGGACCGACCACGACGAGGAGCATCGGCCCGCGCCAGCGCGGATCCATGCGGTGGATGATCCAGGCCTCCGGCACCCCGACGAGGAGGCAGATCAGGGTGGTCAGCCCGGCGATGCGGAAGGTCCGCGCCAGGGCCTCGCCGAACAGCGGATCGGTGAAGAGATCCTGGTAGTTGGCGAGCCCCCAGCCGGGCAGCACGCCCTTTTCGAAGTCGAAGCCGTGCAGGCTCAAGGCCAGCACGCCGGCGAGCGGGACCAGCAGCGCCGCGGCATACACGAGGGCGGAGGGCGCCGTGAGAAGCGCCGGGGTGAGGCGATCGAGGCGGGTCATGCCGGCTCTAGCCGCCGCAGGCTGTGGGCGTCCCAGTCCAGCGTCACGGCGGCGCCCTCATCGAGAGGCGTCGCGCCGGTGTTCTGCGCCATGACGGCGAAGGCGCCCAAGGCCGTCGCCACCGTGTAGAGCCAGTAGCCGCCGAGGAAGAGCCGGGCCTGCACGCGGCCCTCGAGTCCGGGTGGCCCCTCGGGCGCCCGCTCGCAGCGGATGCGCATGCGCTCTGGCCGGATCGTCAGAAGGATGTCGCCCTGGCGGTCGGCGAGTTCCGGCGGCAGGGAGAAGCGGTGGCCCGCCGCCTCCGCCTCGCCGGAGGCGGCCCGCGCCGGCAGCCGGTTGCTGCGGCCCAGGAAGTCGGCGACGAACGCGTCCGCCGGGATGTCGTAGGCCTGCCAGGGGGCGTCGATCTGCACGACCCGACCGCCCTGCATGATCGCCACCCGATCGCACAGGGCCATCGCCTCGGCCTGATCGTGGGTGACCAGCACCGTGGTGACGCCGATCCGGCGCTGCAATTCGCGCAGCTCGACCTGCATCTCCTCGCGCAGCTTGGCGTCGAGGTTCGAGAGTGGCTCGTCGAGGAGCAGCAGCCGCGGCTCGACCACCAGCGCCCGCGCCAGGGCGACCCGCTGCTGCTGGCCGCCCGACATGTTGCGGGGAAAGCGCTCGGCGAGGTGGCCGAGGCGGACCTGGGCCAAAGCCTCGGCGACGCGCTTGGCCCGCTCCGCCTTCGGCACGCCGCGCATCTCCAAGCCGAAGGCGACATTCTCGGCCGCATTCATGTGCGGGAATAGCGCGTAGGACTGGAACACGAGGCCGATGCCGCGCTTGGCCGGCGGCGTCCCGGTCAGGTCGCGCCCCTCCATCAGGATGCGGCCGCGGCTCGGCGTCTCGAAGCCGGCGATCATCTGCAGCGTCGTGGTCTTGCCGCAGCCGGAGGGTCCGAGCAGGCCGAGGAACTCGCCGGGCGCGACCGTGAGGCTGACGTCGCGCACGGCGGTGACCGTGCCGTAATCCTTGCCCAGACCGTCGAGGGTGAGGAAGGCGGGCGCGGACATCAGCGCTCGACCTGCCGCTGCCACTGCCGGGTCCAGTCGGCGCGGTTGCGATTGACCACGTCCCAGTCGAGGCCGATCAGCGACCGCACCTGATCCTCGCCATAGATCACGCGGCTCGCGACCTCCGGCGGCAGCTTCGCCGTGCGGTTGGTCGGGCCCGCCCCGTACTGCGTGGCGAAGATCTCCTGGACCTTCGGCGAGACGAGATAGGCGAGGAACTTGTCGGCCAGCGCCGGCTCCGGGCTGCCGGTGATCGCGCAGCCCGCCGTCATCAGGACGACGGCCCCCTCTTTCGGCCGGGCGATGGCCAGCGGAAAGCCCGCCTGCTGCATGGCGGCGACCCGGGACGAGCCCCAAACGGCGAGCCAGATCTCGCCCGACTGGAACATCTCGCTCATCTTGCCGGGCGAGCTTTCGTAGGCCAGCACGTTCGGGTTGATCTGCTGACGCATGACCTTCAGCCCGGGCGCGATGTCGCCGTCGCCGCCGCCGTGGATGCGGGCCATCATCGCCAGGGTGTGGACGCCGTAGGTGTTGTCGATACCGGGGATCGCGATCCGCTGCCGGTACTCCGGCCGGGCAAGATCCATCCAGGAGGTCGGCGCCGGGAAGCCGCGCTCTGCGAACAGCTTCGTGTTGTAGGCGATACCGGTGTAGCCGAAGCCGGTGCCGACGGCGTGGTCGTCACCCAGGACCGCGATCGGGTAGACCGCGTCCCGCACCGCATCGGGCAGGTTCCGGCACAGGCCGAGCGATACCGCCTGGACCATCGGCCCGTCGTCCAGCACCGCGACGCCGACCGTCTGATTGCCGCGCTGCGCCTGCATCCGGGCGAGGTTGTCGGAGGAATTGCCGGTCAGATAGTCGATCCGGACGCCGTTCTCGCGCTCGAACGTCGGAATGACGCTCGTGCGCATGATCTGCTCGTAGCTGCCGCCGTAGCCCGCGACGGTGAGGCGCTGCTCAGACAAGGCCGGAGCCTGCACTGCGACCAGCGCGACGGTCGCCGCTGCGAAAAGCCCCAGTAACGACCGCATCATCGCTTGCCTCCGTGAGCAATCGGAAAGCCGTTCTTGCGTGCTGAACAGGCAAGACGCTTGTCCGATAAGCATCTCCCGCGCCTATTGGCTCGCGAATGCTGTGTAACGTGCGCAGTCTTGACGGGAGACGCAAATTCATAATTTTTGCGGTTCCATTCCTTTTGGTCGCCAATCAGGGGGTCCGGATGACGCCGAGCCGGCTTCGGCAGCTGGAAGCATTCCGGGCCGTGATGCAGAGCGGCTCGGTCAGCCGGGCAGCGCAGCGGATGCTGCTCACGCAGCCCGCGGTCACGAAGCTGCTGCGCAGCCTGGAGGACGAGACCGGGCTGCCGCTGTTCGACCGGTCGCGGCGGCATCTGCAGCCGACGCCGGAGGCCGTGAAGCTGGAAGGCGCGGTCGCGACCCTGTTCGCGGCGGCGGACAGCCTGGATCGCGTCATTGACGACATGCGCGGTGTCGGCAGCGGCGAGTTGCGCGTCGCGGCCATGCCGCTGATGGGCCTGTCGCTCATCCCGCGGTTGCTGGCACGCTTCGCCATGGAGGTGCAGCCGGTGCGGATCTCGCACGTGGTGGCCAGCTCACGGGAGGTCCACGATCTGGTGCAGGCCGGCAATGCCGATCTCGGCTTCGCCCTGCCGGTCGGCCGCAGCGCCCTCGTCGCCGCACCGCCGATCGAATTGCCCGGGCTGGTGGTGCTGCCGCCCGGCCATCGTTTGGCGCGGCACAGGTCCGTCCCGCTCTCCGAACTCCAAGACGAGCCCTACATCTCGCTCGGTCGGCAGTACCGCCTGCGCGATCAGGTCGACGAGCTCTTCACCGTCAACGGCGTGACGCCACGCCTCGTCGCGGAGACGCAGAACGCGGCAGCGGCCTGCGCGATGGTCGCGGCGGGGCTCGGATTCGCCATCGCGGAGGCCGTGACCGTGAGCGGCCTCAAGGGGCAGGTCATCGTGCGCCGCCTGCAGCCGACGGTGACGTTCGCGATCACCATTCTGGGGAGCCCGGGGCGTCCGCTCTCGAGCGCCGCCCTGGCGTTCCTCAAGCTGGTCCGCAACGAAGTCGGCGGATGACGCGCGCCTCGCTGCGGCCGCGCTTCGAGCGCGACGGGCCGGCGACCCGGGCCGGCGCCGGAGCGCCGGCCCACGCGCTCACCACCCGTAGTGCCAAGCGGCCCGGTGCCAGCCGCCATGATGGTGCCAGCCCCAGGGGCGATGCCAGCCGGCGTGGCGCCAACCCCAGTGACGCCGGTAGCCCCAGGGGCGGTGCCAGCCATAGACCACCGGCCGGGCGTAATAGACCGGGCGGTAGGCGTAGGGTCGCCAGTTGGGCTTGCACCAGCCGTAATAGCCCCGGTGGAACCCGGGACCGCAGCCCTGTGCAGCCTCAGCCATCCCCACGGATGCGGTGAGGGTGCCGAGCGCGAGGAGTGCCGCGCCTGCAAGTTTCATTCGCATTGTTGCCTCCTTTCGAACGCGAGGTCTTCGAAGCCGGCCTCGATCCAAGACGATCCCGACTTGGCGTGGTCGACTTCCCGAGCCTCGCCAGGAACCGGCATGAAACAGCCATGCCCAGGAAAGCGTTTCTTCACAAAAAGGTGCGTGCGTTGAAGCACAGGGGCGATGCCGGCATCCCCAAGGACAGGCCCACGACCTGACCGACTGCACGCCTCGACTTTGAACAACGCGCGCTTTGCGACCTGGAGGGCGGACAGGATCGGTCAGCAGTGCCGATGGCGGGCATGGGCAGATCGATCCAGGCCATGCCGCTTCGACACGGACCGCAGAGACGCCGCTGAGGCCCCCACGAAGCGCCGTCCAGAATCCAATACGCGGCGAACGGCCCGCCGATACCAGTATTATCCTGCGGCCAGACCTGCGACAGCGGCGGACTGTTTGCCCACCTGTTGAACACGCGCGATCACGGTAAAAGCAACGATCGATCCGTAATCCCCCGAAGCGCGGGTCCACCTTCGCCCGCCCGGTTCGCCGGTGCGGGCATTTTCATGCGCGCATGCCAGCGGGTCCGGGCCGTCCCGGCAACGCATCAGTAGGCAGGGACGACCCGATTTTCCGGCAGCGGCGCGCGCATGGTGAAGCGCAGACCGGTGGGCTGATAATCGAAGGCCAGATCGGCTTCGCATTGCACCTTCAGCACGCGCTGAAGCAGGGTCGACCCGAACCCCTTCCGGGTCGGCGGCTTCGTCAACGGGCCGCCGGTTTCCGTCCAGTCGAGGCACAGGACCTGGCGATCGGCCTCCGCCTCGACCGACCACGTGATCCGGATCCGCCCCTCGGGAACGGACAGCGCCCCGTGCTTGGCCGCATTCGTGGTCAACTCGTGGATCGCCATCCCGGTCGGGACCGCGAGATCGCCGATCAGATCGACCCGCGGGCCATCCAGGACGATGCGGGATCCCTCACTGTCGTTGTAGGGACCCAGCTCGTTCATCAGCATGTCGCGCAGCGGGGCCTGCTGCCAATAATCCTCGGTCAGCAGATTGTGCGTCTTCGCGAGCGAGATCACCCGCGCCGAGAACGCGGTGTAGAACGCCTCGACGCTGGTCGCCGAGCGGGACGAGGCTCCCAGCAGGGCCTGGACCGTCGCAAGCGTGTTCTTCACGCGGTGATGCAGTTCACGGATCAGGAGCGTCTGCCGTTCCGCCGTCCGCTCGCGCTCCTCCAGGTAGGCACGCGCCTCGAGTTGCCGACGCCGCGCGCGATAGGCGGAGCGCGCCGCCATCACCAACGTCGCCGGATGGAACGGCCGCTCCAGCACGCTGACATTGCCCAGGAGGTCCGTGAGCTGGACTTTGGGTTCAGCGCCCCGCTGGGTCAGCAGGATGAACGGAAAGTCCGACCACGGCGGCTGGGCAGCGATCCACGCGGCCAAGATCTGACGATTGGAGGACAGCAACGCTTCCTCGGTGATGACGGCGCAGGCCGCCGTATCGAGCCCGTCCATCACCTCCGCGAGGTCGGCGCAGATGCGCGACGCGATCCGCTCCTCACCCAGGATGGTCGCCGCCACACGCGCGTCGCGCCCCGTCGGAGCGAAGACGAGGACCGGCGGTTCGGCGTCGGTCATCAGGCGTCGCGCGTCTGCAGCAGCGAAGACCGCTCACTTTCGTATGTCGGGACGCCGGTCATGACCCCTCGGAACAGGCTCAGAGGCTCGCCAACGCAGATCCCCCGGGAGTCGATCCGGAACTCGCGGATCGTGTCCTCATGGCTACCGGTGCGCTTTTTCACCACCGAGATGGCGCGGCGCAGACGCCCTTCGGCCTCGAACGCACGGAACAGCAGGACGGTGTCGCTGAGATAGGTGAGATCGACGCTCGCGCTCATCGTACCGATCATACCGTGCTGAGCCAGGATCAAGAGCGTCAGCACGCCTTGCTGGTTCAGGTAGGTCAGCAACTCGTGCATCTGCAGGAGCAGGTAATTCTCCTCCGGCATGGCGTTGTGATAGCCGGTGAGGGAGTCGATCACCACCATGGTGACGCCGCGGTGCTCGACCGCGTTCTGAACCATGTCGGAGAGTTCGCCCGGTGACACTTCCGCCGGATCGATCTGCTCGACGTGAAGGGCGCCGGACGCGATCGCGTCATCGATCGGCATCGACAGGCCGCCGGCCCGCCGCCGAAGCACGCCCGTCGTCTCGTCGAAGCTGAGCATCAGCACCTTCTCGCCACGGGCGATCGCCGCGGTGACGCTCGTGAGGGCCACCGTCGACTTGCCGACGCCGGACGGGCCGATCAGCATCGTGCTGGTCCCGCGATCGATGCCGCCCCCGAGCAGCTGGTCGAGCTCGGCGTTGCCCGTGCTGCAGCGGTCATCCGAAAACGTCGCGCAATGCTCGGCCGCTACCAGCCGCGGGAACACCGTCAAACCGCCACGCCGAATGACGTAATCATGGTACCCGCCACGGAACGGCGTGCCGCGCATCTTGATCACGCGCAGCCGCCGCCGCTCGCCACCATAGAGCGGCGCGAGCTGTTCGAGCCGGATCACGGCATGGCTCAAAGAATGCAAATTCAGATCGTCCGCCTCGGCGGTGAGATCGTCGAGGAGCAGCGCGGTGATGTTCTGGATGAGCAGGAAGCTGCGCAGCGCGTAGACCTGCCGGCGGTAGCGCAGCGAGCCCTGCGAGAGCAGCCGGATCTCGGACAGGCTGTCGAACACGAGGCGCTGCGGCTTTTCGCGTTCGATCTCCGCGATCGCCATCCGGACGGTCTCGCCGAGTTCGAGATCGGACGTATGGACGAGGGTCTGCTGCTGGCTCGGATCGAGGCTGAGTTCCGGTGCGACGAGTTCACAGATCGTGATGCCGTCGAGCGACCAACCATGGCGCTCCGCGACGTTCGTAAGCTCGCGCCGGCTCTCCGAGAGCGTGATGTACAGGCACCGCTCACCGCGCCGCGCGCCATCGAGCAGGAACTGCATCGCCAGCGTCGTCTTGCCGGATCCAGGCCGCCCCTCGATGAGATGCGAGCGGTGCGACGCGTAGCCGCCATCCAGGATATGGTCGAGACCGACCAATCCGGTGGAAACCGCCGCTGCATCGTGTTCGGGCACTGGCGCTCCAGACTGTGCGCTGTCGTCGGTCGACGGCGTCCGCTCCTACACGAATTCGCGGTGGGCACGAAACGCTTCCAGGCCGGCCCGGGGCCATCGCTCGGCGATGAACCGTCGGCTGGCAGAGGTGTTCAGCCTTTGGCCGTGTCTGATACAGCCAGCCGCATCATGCAGAGCGACCGCCCAGCCTCGACGCCGACGACCTCAGAGACGGTCCGTCGTGACACCAGCCGTATCCTCACGGAGGTCGCTGGTGGCGTCGACGTCACCGACCCCTTCGCCGCGGCCGTGCGGGCCACACGCATGCCGATGCTGATCACCGATCCGCGCCAGCACGACAACCCGATCATCTTCGTCAACGAAGCATTCTGCCAGCTGACCGGGTTCGACCGCACGGAGATCATCGGACGGAATTGCCGCTTTCTGCAGGGGCCGGGAACCGACGCGGCCGATGTGGACCGCATCCGCGCGGCGGTTGCGGCCCTCGAGACGATCGAGATCGCGATCTACAACTATCGCAAGGACGGCACGCCCTTCTGGAACCAGCTGCTCCTGGCTCCGGTCAAGGACGCGAAGGGCGAGGTCGCCTACTTCTTTGCAAGTCAGTACGACGTCAGCGCAGACTTCGCGCAGCTGACCAAACTGAAGGGTGAGAACCGCGCTCTGGCGGCCAAGAGCGAAGCCAGCGCAGAACGCCTGCATGTCAGCCAAGAACGCTTCAGCGCAGTCCTCCAGGCCGTCGATACGGCCTACGCCATCGTCGAGGTCCGGTTCGACGCCGAGGACCGCCCGGTCGACTACCGCTTCCTCGAAGCCAACCCGGCGTTCGAACGCCAGGCCGGGGTCAACCTCCGCGGCAAGTGGGTGACCGAGTTCGCACCCGACCTGGAGCGTTTCTGGTTCGAGACCTACGGTCACGTCGCGCGCACCGGAGAACCGGCGAACTTCGAAAACTACGCCGAGGCGTTCGGGCGCTGGTTCGACGTGAAGGCGATCCGGGTCGGTGCCCCCGAAGACCGACAGATCGCGATCTTCTTCAACGACGTCACGGCGCGCAAAACCGCGGAAGAGAATCTGCGCGCACTGAACGAGACCCTGGAACTCCAGGTTCAGGAACGCACCCAGGAGCGTGACCACCTCTGGCGCAACACGCAGGACATCCAGGTCATCATCGACGGCCAGGGCATCTTCAAAGCCGTCAACCCGGCCTTCACGACGATCCTCGGCTGGTCGGCCGAAGACGTGCTCGGCAAGGCGGTGTTCGCGTTCGTTCTGGCCGAGGACGAGGCGCTGACCGATCGCGCGCTGCAGCACGCGCGGGAGACGACGCTGCCGACCGTCGAGAACCGCTATCGCCACAAGGATGGAGGCTTTCGCTGGATCTCCTGGGTGGCCGCACCGGAGGGGGAGCTCATCTACGCGAGCGGGCGCCACATCACCGCCGAGAAGGATCAGGCCGAAGCCCTACGGCAGGCTGAGGAGGCGCTCCGCCAATCCCAGAAGATGGAGGCGGTCCGCCAGCTGACAGGGGGTTTGGCGCACGACTTCAACAACCTGTTGGCCGGCATCACCGGTTCGCTGGAACTGATGCAGACCCGCATGCAGCAGGGCCGCCTCACGGATGTCGACCGCTACATGACCGCGGCCCAGGGGGCCGCCAAGCGTGCCGCCGCGCTGACCCATCGCCTTCTCGCGTTCTCGCGTCGCCAGACGCTCGACCCCAAGCCGACCCATGTGACCCGGCTCGCCTCGGGCATGCAGGAGTTGATCCAGCGCACCGTCGGGCCGGCGATTCAGGTCGAGGTCATCGGGATCTCCGGCGGCTGGCCGGCCCTCGTCGATCCGTCGCAGCTCGAGAATGCTCTGCTCAATCTCTGCATCAACGCGCGCGATGCGATGCCCGACGGCGGCAAGATCATCATCGAGACCGCCAACAAATGGCTCGATGACCGGGCCGCCCGCCAACACGACATTCCGGAAGGGCAGTACCTGTCGCTGTGCGTAAGCGACACCGGCACCGGCATGCCGCCCGAGGTCATCGCGCGCGTCTTCGAGCCGTTCTTCACGACCAAGCCCATCGGCGAGGGCACCGGCCTCGGCCTCTCGATGATCTACGGCTTCGCACAGCAATCCGGCGGGCAGGTGCGGATCTACTCGGAGGTCGGCCAGGGTACGACGGTGTGCATCTACCTGCCCCGCCACTACGGGGAAGTCGCCGACGACGAGACGGCTTTCCCCGTCACGGACCTGCCACGCTCCGAGCAGGGCGAGACCGTGCTGATCGTCGATGACGAGCCGACCGTGCGCATGCTCATCAGCGATATCCTGGAGGACCTCGGCTACACGGCGATCGAGGCCGGCGATAGCGCGGCGGGCCTCAAGGTTCTGCAATCGGATGTCCGCATCGACCTGCTGGTAACCGATGTCGGGCTTCCGGGCGGCATGAACGGACGGCAGATGGCCGACGCCGCACGCGTGGCGCGCCCCGACCTCAAGGTGCTGTTCATCACTGGCTATGCCGAGAACGCCATCCTCGGAAACGGGCGTCTCGCGCCCGGCATGGCCGTGCTGACCAAGCCCTTCGCGATCGAGACGATGGCGGCGCGGATCCGATCGATGATCGAGGGCAGCCGGGAGCAGGCGGAGCGACCGTGAGCCGCCGCGCGCATGTCTGCGTGGGTTGTCTTGCTGACACGCCGATGGTTCACGGGCGGTTGCAGGTCAGGAAAGACGTCCGCTTTCATAACCGTCAGACCAACAGGTGCGAGGCGATCGGCGGCCGACGTCGATGAACGTGCCCAGAGTGGAGTTCGAACCGGCCGCTGAAGGAGGTCAGCCTCCTGCTCGGCGCGCCAAGCCGAGGGCGGCTTCTTATGATGACTGGCGGAGAGGGGGTCCTTATAAGGACTGTCCGCCCCTGTCCGCCCGTATCTGTAACCCGTTGTTTTTCCTGGGAGGCCCTCCCCTACCCCGTCTTTCTGTACACGCACGGACACGCTAAAATCCGGCCCCTGATTGTAGGTAGTGCTGTAGGTACTGAGTTGAGACTGGCTCCAGGGCAGCTTAGCGCACTGAAGGTCTCCCGCACTCGGGAGCCGGGCCTCTATGCCGATGGCGGCGGACTCTACCTGCAGATCACGAACGCCGAAGCGCGCTCATGGATCTTCCGGTTCATGCTGAACGGCAGCGCTCGATCAATGGGCCTCGGCTCACTGCACACGCTGACGCTCGCGGAGGCTCGCAGCAAGGCCACCGAGTGCCGAAAGCTCTGCCTCGACGGGATCGACCCGATAGAGGCCCGGGAGAAGACCCGCGCCGCCGCGCGGCTCGACGCCGCCAACACTATTACCTTTAATTACCTTTAACGCCTGCGCCGAGGCCTACATCGAGGCGCACAAGAAGGGCTGGCGGAATGCGAAGCACGCCGACCAGTGGAGCAACACCCTCAGCACCTACGCCTCGCCGGTCTTCGGGGCCCTCCCCGTTCAGGCGATCGACACTGGGCTGGTAATGCGGGTGATCGAGCCGATCTGGGGGGAGAAGACCGAGACGGCGACGCGCGTGCGCGGGCGGATCGAGTCCGTGTTGGATTGGGCCGCGACCCGCGGATACCGGCAGGGTGACAACCCGGCTCGCTGGCGTGGGCACCTGCAGAACCTCCTGCCGAAGCGGTCGAAGGTTCAGCGCGTCGAGCACCATGCCGCCCTCCCCTTCGCCGAGATCGCCGAGTTCGTTGCCGAGCTGCGCCGGCAGGGCGGCACCTCTCCTCTCGCCTTGGAGTTCACGATCCTGACGGCCGCCCGCACGGGCGAAGTGATCGGGGCGACATGGGACGAGATCGACCTTGCCGAGCAGACGTGGACCGTACCGCCCGAGCGAATGAAGGGTGGCCGCGAACATCGGGTGCCACTGTGCGACCGGGCCGTGGAGATCCTTGAGGGCTTCAAGGTGCTCGGCGACCGGAACGTCTTCCCTGGCGGTAAGCGCGGCAAGCCGCTGTCCAATATGGCGATGCTGGAATTGTTGAAGCGCATGGGACGACCGGATCTGACCGTGCACGGCTTCCGGTCGACATTCCGCGATTGGGCGGCCGAGACGACGCACTTCCCGAACGAGATGGTGGAGATGGCGCTCGCCCACATCATCGAGAACCGGGTCGAGGCGGCCTACCGGCGCGGTGATCTCTTCCAGAAGCGGCGCGAGCTGATGGTGACTTGGTCAGCATACTGCCAGCGTTCGCTGGAGGCTCCGGGTCATGTCTAAATCTGTAAAGCGGACTACGAGTAATGGCCAAGAAGCCCTCCGTCGCGAATTGAAGAACATCATGTCTCGGCCGAGAGCTACAGTCGGTGCGAGATTTTTGGATTTAGATGCACCATTTGATGCTTTTGACATCGACAAGCATGCGAAAGACGCAAACCTTTCCGTCTTCCATGCACGTTATGAAGTCGACAAAGCAGCAAGGATTGCTTTGTCACGAGCAAATTTTGAACTCAACAGCCTTCCGGAAGCCATCAAAACGGCCAGGAAATTACAAACCGAGATAGATCGGTTCATCAATAGAACAGGATTTTATCTCCACGATCGGAAGATTATATCAGAAGACGACTTGTCCATCGCTTACTCAATCCAGGATGAACAGGATTTATCTACGATCGCGTACATTACTGGGATAGTCGAGCGCATTGAACAACTGAGTAAATTGAGAAACGAGACAAAAGACGATCTCACTATTTCCCGCCCTTCACCATCTCGATCAGATCCGCTTGCAAGACACTTTATTTGCGCCCTCAGAGCAACATTCATATCCCAAAAAGGCAGTGGTATTTATCAAAAATCAATCAATGGTCGTAGCGGTGCATTCGTTGGATTGCTTGCAGACGCTTGGCGGTCGGCAAAATTTGGCCGGCAGGAGACGGATCTGGAAGATGCCCTCGGTCAGAAGAACGAGTTCATCGCGTCCAACCCTTCCGAGTTCGATGCCAGCAAATACAGCAGCAAACTTGGTTTGATCGACTCCTAAACCAACGCATCTTCGGTCCGCGTCCATGCATATGGACATAAGAGGACAGCAGCCATGAACTTTCACACGGTTCAGGCGCCGCGGGGAGACCTGCGCGCGTCGACAGAGAAGCTTTGCTTCACGGTACCCGAAACGTGCTTCAGCACCGGCCTCAGCCGCTCGACCATCTACCTGTTACTTCAGGAGAAGAAGCTCCGCTCCATCAAGGTCGGCAACCGTACCTTGATCCCTGCGGATAGCTTGCGCGGCTATCTCAGCTCTCTTGAGACGGAGGCCGCATAGATTGGCCTACAACGTCAGAACCCCCGGCGCTGGTACGCCGAGGGCTCTGGGAAATGTCTGCTTGGCGGCTGACGATCTCAGAGATAACCCACACCACGTCGACCTTCAAGCGCGCCGGATTAGCGCGCGTCTGAAATGCAGCCCGGCCGTCGCGGCAGTCATCGCCGCCCACGCCTTCGATCTGCCTGAGAACTGGAGACGCGCATGAGCGCCTCCACCCTCAATCCCGCCGATTATGCCTACGGTGATCCGGACAAGCTCCGGGCCCACATCGCCGAGCTGATGGCGATGGTCGCCATGCGCGCCAACATGGCCAACGACTACGCCGTCCTGCGCGACGATGCCGGGCTCCGATACACGATGAAATGCGCGGCGGCCGAGTTCAGGGCCGCCCTTGGGTTGCTCGGTGAG
>NZ_JALNUL010000031.1:0-50834 GCF_026540775.1 Methylobacterium sp. GC_Met_3 | reverse complement strand
GGATCGAGCGCCTGTTTGGTCATCTCAAGAACTGGCGGCGCGTGGCGACCCGCTACGACCGCTTGGCCTGCAACTATCTCGCCGCCGTCGCGCTCGTTTCCTGTGTTATCGCATGGACCTGAACGAGTCCCCTACCTAGCCCAGCCTCACGCGGATAGCCCGCGTCGTGCTTTCGAAAGGGTGAACCCTTTCGCGGGTCCAAGGCAGAGCCCTGGTACGTATCTCAGGGCTCCGCCCGGAGAACCCGCCAAAGGGCTGGAGCCCTTTGGAAACCCGGAATCCCTTTACAGCGTCATCCCGGCGTGGAAGCGGTCGGCGGAGAGCGGCAGCAGGAACTGCACGCCGAACCCGCCGTCGAAGTAGCGCACCAGCCGCCCCGGCGTGCTGCCCACGGTCACAAGCGTTCCGAGTGGCGGCGCGAGCGGGCTGGCGATCGCCACGCCCGACATGGAGATGTCGATCAGCCGGGCCTGGACCTCGTTGCCGCCATCGATGCGCAGGGTGACCCCCGGCTGGGTCGGCACGAGGCGCTCGTGGGAGCGCCCCTCCGGCAGGCCGAGCATTTCCCGGTTGGCGAGCCATGTCAGCTGGGAGGCGAGCTTGTCGCGCTTGCGCGGGGTGGCGTTGAGCTGGACCGCGAACCCGTCCGCGCACAGGCGGGCGATCCGGCCCTCGATCCGGCCGATATGCTCGAGATAGAGCACCACTCGCTCGCCGACCTCGCCCCGGACCGCGCAGGTCAGGCGGACGCCGCCCGGCGACATGTCCACGGTCTGGCAGGGATACTCGCGTCGATCCGCCAGCATGAAGCGGCCAAGGACGGAGACCCGAACGCGCTGGTGCCGGCGCTCGTCCGAGGCGCTGCGCGCCGGGTCGGGCGCCACACGCGGCTCCATCTCAGCGGTGAAGTCGACCGCGATCATCCCGGGACTAATCCTCCTGCGCGATCAGCAGAGTCGGAACGTAGAGCGGGACCGTTACGAAACCCTTTTTTTCTCCTCAGCGTTGTACTTGCCCATTATTATATCGCACAGCGCGAACCAGTCGGCCCGGTGCAACCCTCAGGCTTTACTCAACCCCGTCCCCCGGCATGCACGACGAGGTGCCCGCGGCGCACGGGTCCCGGGTAGCCGGCGCTCGACCGGATCGCCGGGCGCGGCGGCGGCAGGGTGTCCGGCCGGCGGCTCGGCAGGATGCGCAACGAGGTGGTCTCCGCCGTCACGATCGGGCGCAAGCCGATCCACGGGGGCGTTCCGTCGAGGCTGAGGGCACCGAGCGCCCGGACCTGGGTGCGGCCGCGGTGGCGCAGGGGCAGGAGCAGGAGTTCGAGGTCGGCCACCTCGCCCGCCGCGTTGGTCCCGCGCAGGCCCGCCACGACGCCGAGGGTGTCGTTGGCCACGATCTCGATGATCCGCCACGGGTCGACCGCCTGGGCGCCCCACAGGGCGGCGAAGGACTGGCCCTTCAATTCCCGGCCGTACAGGGCGCAGACCCGCGTGCCGGCGAGCCGGACGGTGGCTTCGCTGGCTGCCACGTCGAGTTCCAGGATCAGGCTGTCGGCCAGGAGGTGGCGGATCTCGCCCGGCTCGATCTCGCCCCGTTCCGGGGCGGCGCGCTCGCCGCGCAGGCGCTCCCAGTAGGCGTGGAGCATGCGGCTGGTGGGATGCTTCATCGGTGTCCCGACTCTAAACGCCTGTGGTTCATCCCTGGATCGTTCTGGTACATCCGCAAGGCTGTAGCCGGCCGGTCCGGGCCTTCACGGCGTCCGGGCGCACGCCCCGTGCCGGCCCGTGCGCCGGCCGTACCGCTTCGGCGTCGGCGAGACAATCGCGGCCGCTGCATCCCTGACAAACGGGCCATCGACCGACCGGACGGCCCGGCCGGGATTGTCGGCAGCCGGCGGCAGGGGAGACTTCGCAGGACGGCTGAACTGGGGCGTCTGAACTGGTATCTCCGCGTTACGATCAGTCACCACGGAGGCTTCGGCCGATCAGACAATCCGTCTTAGCCGGCTTCAATACGTCGCCGGGGCTTGCCCACCCGCCCCAAGCCCCGACATGGTGCCGCGATGGATGCCTCCCCCGAATTCCCGCGGCAGAGCCGCGTCCCGGTGTTCAACATGCCGGCGGTCGTCACGCTCTCGATCGGGCTGCTTCTGGCGATCCAGGCGGTGCGCGACTTCCTGCTGCCGGATACCTGGGACATCCGCCTCGTCCTGGATCTCGCGCTGGTGCCGGCCCGCTGGACCCTGTGGTTCGATCCCGGGCAAGCCGCCGAGGTGGTCCGCGCGGCCGGCGATTCGGGCGATCCCGGCCTGCAGGCGGCGCGGGAGGCCTTCGCCCGCTACATCGTGGGTGAGCACGCGTTCCAGCCCTGGACGTTCGCAACCTACGCGCTGCTCCACGGCTCGTGGATGCATGTGATCTTCAACAGCGTGTGGCTCGCCGCCTTCGGTTCGCCGGTGGCCCGCCGCTGCGGCCCCTGGCGCTACGGGCTCATCGCGCTCGCCGGCACCGCGGCAGGCGGCCTGCTGCACGTGTTGGTCGATCCCCTGAGCGCGGGGCCCCTGGTCGGCGCCTCCGCGGGGATCTCGGCCCTGATGGCGGCTGCCGCCCGGTTCGTGTTCCAGCCGCCGGCCTCCGGCTATGGCGGTCAGCCCTGGCAATTGCCGCCGCACCGGCCGGTCGAGACCATCCCCGAACTCCTGCGCAACCGGACGGCCGTCTCCTTCCTGGCGATCTGGCTCGTGACCAACCTGCTGTTCGGCCTCGTGAGCGTGCCGCTGGTGGGCGAGAGCGCTTCCATCGCGTGGGACGCGCATCTCGGCGGGTTCATCGTCGGCTTCCTGCTGTTCCCGTTCCTCGATCTGCGGGAGACGCCGCGGGCCTGACCACCTTGCCAATCGGGCGAAACGGCCACACACTCGCCGTATTGTGAAGGAGCCGGGGCCAACCCGGCCGACAGCGCAATCCCGGTGTCGCAGGTTGACGGCGCACCGGACGCGTTACACGGGAGAGAGCCATGACCGTCGCACGCATCCTTGCCGAGAAGGGCAGCTCGGTCGTGACCGTAGCCCCCGACAAGACCCTCGAGGAGGTCATTCAGATCCTCGCCGACCGGCGCATCGGCGCCCTGGTGGTCGCTCAGGACGACGGGTCGGTGGCCGGCATCATCTCCGAACGGGACATCATGCGGGCGTTGGCCGGCCACGGGGGCTCGGCCTTCGACGCGCCGGTCTCCGCGCACATGACCGGGAATGTCACCACCTGCGGGCGGAGCACGACGATCGAGGAGGTCATGACGCTGATGACCGAAGGCCGCTTCCGCCATGTGCCGGTCTGCGAGGACGGGCGCCTGATCGGGCTGGTCTCGATCGGCGACGTGGTGGCGCGCAAGATCGCCACCGTCGAGGCCGAGCATCAGGCGCTGCGGGATTACATTACCATGGCGTAGGCGGGCTGCGGCTCTCCCTCTCTAGCCCGCTACGAGCTGAGCTATCCAGGTCTGAGGTGTTAGTAGGCCCACCGGCCAGCCTGAAGAGGCACGGGTCCCCTCTCCCGTGCGGGAGAGGGACAGGGTGAGGGTCGAGAACTTTCAGACCGAGGCGCGCCCCGTCGGCACATCGATCACGTGCTCGATCCTGAGAGTTCTCATCCCTCACCCCAACCCTCTCCCGCTCGGGAGAGGGGGCCTGTTGCGCCCCTACATCAACGGTGTGCCCCGCACCTGCATCGCCCGCAGCCAGCGGGGCGAGGGAAGGGAGGATTGTCCATCCTCACGCCCGCATGGGGTCCAGCGTCACATGCCAGAGATCCGCGTCCGCCGCGTCCTTGAGCGTCACCGTCATCTGCTCGGTCTGGCCGTCGACCGCGACATGGCCGAAGAACTGGTAGCCGGAGGCCGGTGACAGGTTCACTTGGCCCTTCTCAGGCGCCTTCACGAAGCGCAGCTGCGGCCCGAAGGTGTTGTCGAGCGCGTTCGGCCCGAACGTGCCCGCGTGCAGCGGCCCGGAGACGAACTCCCAGAACGGCTCGAAATCCTGGAACTGGGCCTTGTTGGGGTCGTAGTAATGCGCGGCCGTGTAGTGCACGTCGGCCGTGAACCACACCGTATTGCGGATGCCCGCGCTCTTGATGAAGCGCAGCAGGTCGGCGATCTCCAATTCGCGCCCGAGCGCCGGCCCGTCGCCTTGCGCCACCGCCTCCGAGCCGAAGTTTTTATCGACGTCGTACGTCACCACGAGGCCGAGCGGCATGTCGGCGGCGATCACCTTCCAGGTGGCGCGGGATTCGAGCAGCGCCTGCTTCAGCCACGCGATCTGCTTCGGCCCCATGAAATAGGAATCCGGCCCGTAGGCCGTCTGCGTGTTCTCGCCGTTCGGCCCCCGGTAGGAGCGCATGTCGAGCATGAACACGTCGACCAGCGGGCCGTAGCCGATCTTGCGGTAGACCCGGCCGGGCTCGGACGGCTCGAACCGCATCGGCATGTATTCGTGGAACGCGCGTGCCGCGCGCAGCTGCAGGGCCAGCACGTTCGGATCGGTGTATTTCTTCTTCAGGTGCTCGGCCCGGGTCAGCGGCTCGCCCGGCCACCAGTTGTTGGTGACCTCGTGGTCGTCCCACTGCGCCAGGATCGGCACGGCGGCGTTCATCGCCAGCACGTTGCGGTCGGTGAGGTTGTACTTGTGCCGGCCGCGGATTTCTTCGAGGGTTTCGGCCGGCTTGGCGACGGCCTCGGTGACGCGGTTGCGCCAGAGGCTGCCATCGGGAAGCTTCACTTCGGCCTGGATCGGCCCGTCGGCGTAGATCGTGTCGCCGGAATGGATGAAGAAGTCCGGCCGGTTCTTCAGGATGGCGGAGTAGATCGTCATGCCGCCGCGAGACTCGTCGATGCCCCAGCCCTGGCCCGCCGTATCGCCCGACCAGCAGAACGAGACCGAGCGCCGATCCGCGGGCGCGGTGCGGAACCGGCCGACCTGGGCCGGCCCGACGATGGTCGGCGCGGCAATATCCTGGAGGCGGACGCGATAAAAAATGTCCTGGCCCGCCGGCAGGCCGGTCAGCGCCACCTTCACGGTGCCGTCGGTCTCGGGCAGCGCGTCGGCGAAGACGCCCTGGATGTTGGAAAAACTCTCGGTGGTCGCCCACTCGATGATCGCCCGGGCCGGCCGGTCGGAGCGGGCCCAGACCACCGCCGAGTCGGTGCCGACATCGCCCGATTGGAGCCCGTGGGTCAGGAGCGGCCGGTCGGCGGCCCGGCTCAGGCCGGGGCGGGCGAGGCCGGAGGCCAGCCCGACGAGGCCGGCGCCTCCGGTGAGCAGGATCTGACGGCGACTCGTAGACATTGGAACCCCTCCAAATGGTGGGGCGCCCATCGCAGGCCGGCGCGACAGAGGGATGACGACGGATGCGCTAGGGCCTTCTCAGTTTTTCCAGCCCATCTCCTCATCCTGAGGTGCGAGCGCAGCGAGCCTCGAAGGAGGGCTCCAGCCAGCCCCGCGATCCCTGGAGCCCTCCTTCGAGGCCCACTGACGCGGGCACCTCAGGATAAGGGGGGTTGGATTGGATCGTCCAC
Source organism: Methylobacterium sp. GC_Met_3 (assembly GCF_026540775.1). Taxonomy (NCBI): domain Bacteria; kingdom Pseudomonadati; phylum Pseudomonadota; class Alphaproteobacteria; order Hyphomicrobiales; family Methylobacteriaceae; genus Methylobacterium; species Methylobacterium sp. GC_Met_3. The sequence continues at coordinate 45,260 of NZ_JALNUL010000031.1, read as the reverse complement.
GCGAGCCCTCAAGCCCGCGCCTCAGCCCCCGCTACCACAGCCCGGATCCGCGGCAGCGCCGCCCGCGCCGCTCGATAGCCGATCGCGATCCCCTCATCCGCCCGGTGGAAATCGAACAGCCCGAACGCCGCCACGTCCGGCCCGATCGCCACGTCCGGCGGGTCGCGCTCCAGCCGGGAGCGGGAGATCCGGTCCTGGGTGATGTTGAACGCGTCGAGCACCACCCGGGCGAGGCCCGGCACGGGGATCTCGGGCTCCGGGCGCGGAAACCCCCGCAGGCGGTCGCGCAGCGTGGTCAGGAAGCCGCGGCGGGGGACGTAGGCCGGCACTTCCCGCACAACCGGGCCGCCGGTATCGCCGTTGAGGTTCACGCAGATCACCAGATCGGCACCGAGCGCCCGGGCCAGGGCCACCGGCACCGGGTTGACCAGCGTGCCGTCCATCAGCACCCGGCCCGCATGGGTCACTGGCGGAAACAGGCCGGGGATCGCGTAGGAGGCGCGCACCGCATCCACCGCCAGCCCCTCGGTCAGGCACACCTCCGCGCCGGTACCGTACTCGGTGGCGACGCAGCCGAAGCGGATCGGCAGACGCTCGATCCGGCGCTCGCCGAGATCGGCGTGGAGCCGCTGGCGCAGGCGGTTGCCGGCGATCAGGCCGGAGCCCGGAAGCCGCGGATCGATCAGACCGACCACCCGGCGCCGGGTCAGGGCCCGCGCGAAGGCCTCCAGCCGATCGAGGCGCCCGGCGGCGTAGCAGGCCCCCACCACGGCGCCGATCGAGCAGCCCGCCACCACGGTCGGGTGGATGCCGGCCTCCTCCAGGGCGCGCAGCACGCCGATATGGGCCCAGCCCCGGGCCGAGCCGCCGCCCAAAGCCAGCCCGATCCGCGGCCCCGCCTTCGGCAGGGGCCGAATCGGCTCGACGGCGCCGGGCAGGAAATACGGAACGGCGGGACACTCTTGCCACCCGGTCGCGGCAAGGGTCGCGGTCATGATCCGGAAAATTCCAGGGTGACGCGGCCGTCCGGTTGCCGGACGACCCCCCGGTAGAAGCAATCCCGCCGGCCGGTATGGCAGCAGCCGCCGTCGCCGCCGACCTCCACGCGGATCAGCAGGGCGTCCTGGTCGCAATCGACCCGCATCTCGACGACGCGCTGGATCTGGCCGCTGGTGGCGCCCTTGTGCCAGAGTTCGGCCCGCGAGCGCGACCAGTACCACGCCTCGCCGGTCTCGATCGTGCGCGCGAGCGATTCGGCGTTCATATGGGCGAGCATCAGCACCCGGCCGTCCCCCGCATCGACCGCGATGCAGGTGATCAGCCCGTCCCGGTCGAAGCGGGGCGTGAAGGCTTGGCCTTCCTCGACCGCGGCGCGGGGGCCGGGGGGCTCGAAGGCGATGTCGCGCGCGGTCATGGCGTGAAGAAGCGCTCCCTGACTCGGCGCGTGCTGTAGACTACTTGGCGCCGCCGCGCACCAGGGTCAGGAAGCGAACCTGCTCGTTGGCGTTGTCCTTGAACACGCCGCGGAACTGGCTGGTGATGGTCGAGACCCCGGATTTCTGGACGCCGCGCATCGCCATGCAGAGATGCTCGGCCTCCACCATCACGGCGACGCCGCGGGGCTTGAGGATGCTCTCGATCACGTCGGCGATCTGGGCCGTCATGGTCTCCTGCGTCTGCAGCCGGCGGGCGAAGGTGTCGACCACCCGGGCGAGCTTCGACAGGCCGACCACGCCCCGGGTCGGGTAATAGGCGATGTGGGCGAGCCCCATGAACGGCACCATGTGGTGCTCGCAATGGGAGTGGAACGGGATGTCGCGCACCAGCACGATGTCGGAGTAGCCCTCGACCTCCTCGAACACCCGCTCCAGCAGCTTCTCGGCATTGACGCCGTAGCCGCCGAACAGCTGCTCATAGGCCTTGGTCACCCGGGCGGGGGTGTCGAGCAGGCCCTCGCGGGTCGGGTCGTCGCCGGCCCAGCGCAGCAGCGTGCGCACGGCGGCCTCCGCCTCGGCGCGGCTCGGGCGGCCGGTCTCGATGCCCTCGGGGACGCGGGTGGCGGAAGCCGGCTCCGGTGCGACCTCGACGGGACGGGTCTCATCCACCGGGCGGTTGTCATTGCGCATGCCGTCTAGACCTTGCCCCTCAATCCCGTTCGGGGGAAAATCCTGCCCGTTCGGGTCAAAACCCTGGCCATCGCTCGGATACGACAGGGATTTGAGCGCGGCATCCATGGCATCCTCGGCCCGGGCGATGCGGGACTTCATCGGGGTGCTGTCGGGCTTGGCGTACATCGTCGGATCGCGTCGGGCGTGTGAGGGAAGTTCCCGGGCCTGAAAAGGTTTCAGGCCGGCGCCCCGGAATGGACTGAAGCCGTGGGAACCCCCTCGGACGGATCACCGGAGCCGTGGGCGCGACCCTGGTTGCCGGTCCGCCTCCTCGCGAAGCGACCGTAAGGCGCCTATATCATCGTTCGCGGGGCAACGCGCAATGCGCGAACCGCGCGGCAGCGTCCCGACGGGACCTGTACACACGGCCGAGGACCCGATGCTCGACGATATCTACAACCGCCGCATCCTCGAACTGGCCGCCGATATCCCCCGGCTCGGCCGGCTGGAGAACCCGGATGCCAGCGCCACCGCGCATTCCCGCCTGTGCGGTTCGACCGTGACGGTGGATCTCGTGCTGGGCGAGGATGGCCGGGTGGCGGATTTCGCTCAGGAGGTCCGGGCCTGTGCGCTCGGCCAGGCCTCGTCGTCGCTGATGGGTCGCCACGTGGTCGGCGCGAGCGCCGAGGAACTGCGCGGCGTGCGCGCGGCCATGCGGGCGATGCTCAAGGAGAACGGCCCGGCGCCGGAGGGATCCTGGGCGGATCTCGCGGTTCTGGAGCCGGTGCGGGAGTTCAAGGCGCGCCACGCCTCGACGCTCCTGACCTTCGACGCGGTGGTGGACGCCCTCGACCAGATCGCCGCCAAGCGGCAGGCCGCCTGAGGGCATGGTCCGGCGCGCGGCGCATTGGGGGATCCGCGCCTATCAGCTCACCCTGTCGGGGCTGATCGGCCGCCAGTGCCGCCACTGGCCGAGCTGTTCGGAATACACCGACACCGCCATCACCCGGCACGGGCTGTGGCTAGGGGGGTGGATGGGGTTTGCCCGGATCTGCCGCTGCGGTCCGTTCGGCACCCACGGCATCGACCTCGTACCGGAGCGGCTGCCGACGGGGGCGGTCTGGTATCGCCCGTGGGCCTACGCCCGCTGGCGCGGCGTCGAGGCGCCGCCTTCACCGTTCGCGTGTGAGGCGGTGGGGGAGGGGGCTCCAAGCGAAGGGCGTTGAGAGGGTGCGTTCCTGTTTTGTTTCACGTGAAACACGCGGTCCAACGCCGGGGATCGCGCTCCAAAAGATGTCACAGGTTCTCCCTCCCCCTCTGCGGGCCTGCGAATTCACACATTGGGTCCGGCCACATCGGTTCAGAGTCGAGCGCAGGTCCCCTCTCCCGTGCGGGAGAGAGACAGGGTGAGGGTCGTGAACTTTCAGAATGAGGCACGCCCTGTCGACGCGTCGGTCGGGTGCCTGATCCGGAACCATCTCATCCCTCACCCCAACCCTTTCCCACACGGGAGAGGGGGCCTGTCGCGCTTCGCCACCGACGCCGGTGTTCACCGGAGATCTGTGAATGTCGTAGCCCGCAAAGGGGGAGGGGAAGAGGCGGTCCTCCGCTCAGACAGCCTGACGATTGGCCGCCAGCCGCTCCGCGAACTCGATCGCCTCGATCAGGCTGCGCTCGTTGGCGATGCCCGTGCCGGCGATGTCGAAGGCGGTGCCGTGATCGACCGAGGTGCGGATGATCGGCAGACCCAGCGTGACGTTCACCCCCGACAGGTCCATCCACTTGCCGGTGGCCGGGTCGATTTCGAAGCCCAGGAGCTTCACCGGAATGTGACCCTGGTCGTGGTACATCGCCACCACGGCGTCGTACTGGCCGGCGCGCAGCTTCACGAACACCGTGTCACCCGGCACCGGCCCGTGCACGTCGAGCCCGTCGGCGTTGGCTTTTTCGATCACCGGGGTGCTGACGTCGATATCCTGGCGACCGAATAGGCCGCCCTCGCCGGCATGCGGGTTCAGCGCCGCCACCGCGATTTTCGGCCGGGCGATCCCGAGACCCTTCAACGCCTTGTCGGTGAGGTCGATGACGAGGCGCAGGCGCTCCGGTGTCAGGCGCTTGGGCACGTCCTCCAGGGCGACATGGGTGGTGACGTGCGAGACCCGCATGTTGCCGTGCGCCAGCATCATCACCGAGCCGCGCACGCCGGTCAGCTCCGCCAGCATCTCGGTGTGGCCGGCATAGTGATAGCCCGCCTTGTTGAGCGCCTCCTTGTTCAGCGGCGCCGTGACGATGCCGCCGATCCGGTCCGCCATCGCCAGCCGGACCCCGGCCTCGATCGCCTTGTAGGCGAAGCGCCCGCCATCGGCCGAGAGCCGGCCCGGCTCGATCGGCGCGCCCTCCGCATCGGCCTGGAGGCAGCAGAGCGCCGGCCAGTCGCCGTCCTCCGCAACCTCGGGGATCGGCTCGGGCAGCAGGCCGAGCGCGGCTTCCGCGCGATGCAGCGCCGGGGCGCTGCCGATGATCACGAGCTTCAGGTCGCCCGCGTCGATCCGATCCTTCAGGCGGGCGGCGGCCTTGACGATGATCTCCGGGCCGATGCCGGCCGGATCGCCCATGGTGATGGCGAGATGCTGAGTCATGCGTCGCTCCTGTCGGGCGTGAAACCGTTGCTTTGGAGTAGATCGCGCCAGACGCCCTCCGTTCCGAAGGCGCCGGATTTCGAGATCACCGCGAGCCCGTCCCAGCGCCCGCCACGCAGGGTCGAGCGCGGCAGGCCGGGGGCGATCTGGCCGGTGACGTCGAGGCGTTCGACCCGGAGCGCGACGCAGAGCGCCTTCAGGGTCTCGCCGCCTGCGACCAGCAGGGTGCCGGGCCTGGGGATCCGCTCGATCACGTCCGTGAAGGTCGCGGCGATCCGCGCGGCGGCGGCCTCCCGGGCGGTGCCGGCGGGCAGGGCCAAGCTCGCCAGCACGACGCCGTCCCGGGCGAGGCGTTCGCCGACCGGTCCGGCATGGTCCGCCGCCTCGGGTGACAGGACGAGGCGATGCGGGCCGCAGGCGTCGAGCTGGGCCGCGGTCTCGGGCCGGTCGGAGCCGAACAGGCCGAGCACCGGTCCGACGAGGCGGTCGCCTCCGGGCGCCCTCACGCCCCGCGCCAGGGCCGCCGCGAGGCCGCCGCTGCCGCACCAGAGCACCGGCCCCTCCCGGCCGAGCTCGGCCATGCGAGCGAGGTCGTCGTCGTGCGACGCGTCGTAGACCGCCACCCCCGCCACCGGGCCGTCGGTGAGGGCAGCCCGGCGCGCCGGAAGGCCGGCATCCCGCAGCGCTTCGGCGATGTCGCCGGAGACCGCTTCCCACATGCCGTCGCGCCGGGCGAGCTGTCGCCCGTCGGCGGTGCGGCGGCCCTGATAGGGGAAGGCCGGCGCCACGATGCAGCGCGGCCAGGCGCCGAGGCGCATCACCGCGGCGAGCTCCGCCGCCCAGGGGCCGCGCAGCAGGCTGTCGACCTTCTTGAAGGCGATGTCGGCCCCCCGGAGCCGCGGCGCGAGATCTTGGACGATCCGGTCGGCTTCCGGGGCCGAGACCTCCCGGGTGCCGGAGTCGATCGCGAGGCACCCGGATCCATCGCCCGGCAGGATCTCCGGCCACGCCACCGGGATCGGCCCGCACAGGCCGGTGAAGCCAGCCGCCGTGTCGAGGGTGCCGGTCAGGTCGTCGGCGATGAGGCGCAGGCGGGTCATGGCAGGGGTTCAACAGACCGCGGACAATTTCGCGTCGCGATGTCCGACCGGTGCGCCCTGCCTGACCGGGCGGAACATCCAGGCTTGTTGTAAAGCTGTCGGGACGCATACAGATGGGGTGCCGAAGCGGTCAAGCGCGTGGCGCCGCCGGCGCAACCCCCATCGACAGATCGAGCAGCCGCCCCTCGAACAGCCGGTCCCGCGAGGCGCCGATATGGGCGGCCATGCGGGCGCGGGCGGCCTCCGCCTCACCGTCACGGATGGCCGCGAAGATCCCGTGATGCTCCTCAAGAACGCCGCGCAGGCCCGATCGCGGCCCCAGCAGGGCGAGGCCGTGGATCTTCATGCCCACCGCTACGTGCGATTGCAGGGCCTGCAGGGAGGCCGCGTAATAGTGGTTGTTCGAGGCGACCGCGACCGCGTGGTGGAAGGCGAAGTCGGCGTCCTCCCGGTGTTGCTCCTGGCGGGTGGCCAGAGCGAGCAGATCGAGGGCCGCCGCGATCCGGTCGAGGGCGCCGGCGTCGCGACGCGTGGCGGCGTGGAAGGCCGCGTCCGGCTCCAGGGTCAGGCGGAACTCGTAGCAGCGCTGGATGTCGGCGATGCTCTCCACCGGTGCGAAGCCCGGGGCGGGGCTGGCCTCGCGGGGCCGGACGAAGCTGCCCGCCCCCTGCCGCGAAACGATCGCACCCTCCCGGCGCAGCCGGTCGAGGGCGGTCCGCACCACCGGCCGCGAGACCTGGAACCGGCCGGCGAGGTCGTGCTCGCTCGGCAGGCGGCCTTGGGCCGGATAGGTGCCGTTGGCGATGCCGGTGAGGATCGCATCGTAGATGCCATCCGACAGGGACGCGGGCGTGGCAACGGCCGCCTTCGCCACCGCGCGGCGCCCCGATACCGCGCCGGGCGCCTGCGCGGGGCCGGGCAGGGCTGACGACATCCGGGATGGCCTCCGTGCGCGTTTCGTCGGCCAAGTCATCAACGCGACAGCCCGATTGTCAACAAGTCTGCAGTTGTCCGTCATGTTGCACGCACTTGTCGAAAAGTTGTAGCAGGCCCCGGGGGGTTGAGATTTCAGGTGACGGGCCCGGAACAGGGGTCGCGCCGGAGGACGACCCATGCAGATTCCGATCAAGCGCTCGCTGGAGCGCGTCCCGGGCGGCCTGATGGTGGTGCCGCTGTTCCTCGGCGCGATCCTCCACACGCTGTTCCCCAACACCGCGACCTTCTTCGGCTCGTTCACCGGGGCGCTGTTCAACGGCGCCCTGCCGATCCTGGCGGTGTTCTTCGTCTGCATGGGCGCAGGCATCGATTTCCGCGCCACCCCGGCGATCGCCCGCAAGGGCGGCGTCCTGCTGGCCACCAAGGTCGGTATCGCGGCGATCCTGGGCGTGGTGTTCGGCCATCTGCTCGGCGAGGCGCCGATCATGGGCGGTGCCTTCGTGGGGCTCTCGACGCTCGCGATCGTCGCCGCCATGAACGACACCAATGGCGGGCTCTACCTCGCCCTCATGGGCCAGTTCGGCCGCCCGAAGGATGCGGGCGCCTACGCGATCATGAGCCTCGAATCCGGCCCGTTCCTCACCATGGTCACGCTCGGGCTCGCTGGCCTCTCCGCCTTCCCGTGGCCGACGCTGGTCGGCAGCATCCTGCCGCTCCTGATCGGCATGATCCTGGGCAACCTCGACCGGGACATGCGCGCCTTCCTGTCGAGCGCCGCCCCTGTGATGATCCCGTTCTTCGCCTTCGCGCTCGGCTTCGGGCTCGACCTCGCCAAGATCTGGCAGGCGGGTCTGCTGGGAATCGGGCTCGGCGTCGCCGTGGTGGCGGTCACGGGGGCGGCCCTGTTCGTGGCCGACCGGCTGACCGGGGGCAACGGGGTCGCCGGGGTGGCGGCCGCCTCGACGGCGGGCAATGCCGCCGCCGTCCCGGCCATCATCGCGGCCGCCAATCCCGCCTACGCGGAGGCCGCCGGGCCCGCCACCGTGCTGGTGGCGGCGAGCGTCGTGGTCACGGCCCTGCTGGTGCCGTTGCTCACCGCCTTCGTGGCCGCCCGGGTGCGGCAGGAGGTGGAGCCGTCCGAGCCGCTGCACGAGCCGGTGGCACGGTCCGCGGCGCCCCTGCGCTGATCCATCCACAGGCCTGCATCGGCGCGACGTCGCGGCGGCAACCGAAGACGGGGACGCCCGGTTGTCCTGGCAGACAGCCCGGCACCGCCGCGGCACGGCCAGAGACCGGAGCGGGCACAGCATGTCCACCGAAGCCAGAGGCAAGACGCATATCGACATCTTCGACCGCGCCGCCCGGGAGGCCTGGGCCCAGCGCTTCGGCGTGAGCGAGGACCGGCTGCGCAAGGCCGTCACGATGGTGGGGAGCCGGATCACCAGCGTCGCCGCCTACCTCGAAAGGCCGGCCCCCTGAGCGGGGCGGGCGTCGCCATGAAGACCGATCCCTATCCGCCTGCCGGATCGACGGCTCCGGAGTCTCCGCCCCACGCCTCGGAAACCTCGGCCATGTCCGACGACCAGACCACGCCGTCTCCCGGGCCTTCGCCGCCGGCGCCGGACGCCATTACGTTCGAGCAGATCCGCGAGCGCGCCTACGAGCTGTGGGAACGCAACCATCGGCCGGAGGGATTCGAGATCGAGTTCTGGCTCCTGGCCGAGCGGGAGTTGCGCAAGGAGCGCCGGAGCCGGGCGGCCAAGGACGGGCCGGCCGGTTCCGAGCCACCGTCGCAATAGCGTCTCCCCGTCTCTGGCGTGTAGTTTGCGACGCGGCGTGAACGATCGCCGACGCCGTCCGCGATCCGATGATCGGTCGCGCGACGGGGACCCGCCTTGGAGACATCCGCCCTGACCCGCCGCAGCTTCACCGGACTCGGTCTCGGAGGCGCTGTGGCGACGGCGTCCGGTGGCGTCCTGGCCCAGGCAGGCCCCGCACCGTCGACGGCGTCCGACAAGCCCGCTCCCCTCACCAGCGCCCCAGTCTCGCAAGCTGGCCTAGGTCCGCGCCTGACGCTGCATGCCATCGACAATTTCCACGGCACCCCGGCCGCCGGCATGGTCTGCGACCTCGCTTGGCGCGAGGGCGACAGCCTCACGCCGATCAAGACCGTGACCACCGGGGCCAACGGACGGCCGGCCGAGCCGCTGCTGACGGATGCCGCGCTCCGGCCCGGCCATTACGAGCTGCTGCTGCATGTCGGCGCCTATTTCGCCGCCCGCGGCGTCAGCCTGCCGAGCCCGAACTTCCTCGACCGGGTGCCGATCCGCTTCCGCATCCGTGACGCGGGGCAGCGCCATCACCTGCCGGTGCTGTTCACGCCCTGGGGCTATTCCTACTATCGCGGCAGCTGATCCCGTCAGGACACGATATCCATGGCCGGCATTTCGACCCACGTCCTCGACACCGACCGCGGGCGCCCCGCGGCGGGGATCCGCATCGATTTCTCAGTGCTGGACGGGGAAACGTGGCGGCTCGTCAAGAGCGTGGTCACGAACGCGGACGGACGCACAGACCAGCCGATCCTGGCGCCGAGCGACGCCAAGGTCGGCCAGTATCAGCTGGCCTTCCACGTCGATGATTACTTCCGGGACCGCCCCGGCACTGCGGAAGCCGACATCTTCATCGACAACCCGGTGGTGCGCTTCGCGATCTTCGACCCGGCGCAGCATTACCACGTGCCGATGCTCTGCGCCCCCGGCAGCTTCACCACCTACCGCGGCAGCTGAGACCGTGCCCGACCTTGCCACCGTCAACCGGATGGAGGAGGGGGCCTTCGTGGCCTTGCTCGGCGGGGTGTTCGAGCACGCGGCCTGGGTGGCCGAGGCCGCCGTGCCGCAGCGTCCGTTCGCCAGCCTCGCCGATCTGCACGCGGCGATGATGCGGGCGGTGCACGCGGTGGCCCCGGATCTGCAACTGGCCTTCCTCAACGGCCATCCGGAACTCGCCGGCCCGGAGGCACGCGCCCACAGCCTCACGGACGATTCGGCCGGCGAGCAGGGCAGCGCCGGGCTCGACCGTATGGCGGCGTCGGAGGCGGCGGCCTTTGCTCGGCTGAATGCGGCCTACCGCGCCCGGTTCGGCTTCCCGTTCATCATCGCGGTGCGGGGGCGCGGCCGGGCCGAGATTCTCTCCGCGTTCGAGGCCCGGCTCGGCCGGGATCCGGCGACCGAGCGGGAGACCGCGCTGGGGGAGGTTGCGCAGATCACCCGCATGCGGCTGGAGCGTCTGATCGACGCCTGATGGCGCCGGCGGTTCAGGCGGCTGCCGACCGCACGTCCTTGATGGCCGCCTCGAACGCCACGAAGGCGGCGGTCGCCTCGTCCCAGGCCTGGGCGCGGACGTGGCGGATCATCGCTGCAGCCTGCTCGCGGGCCTGCGCCAGGGGTGCCTCCACGGCGGCCGGACGCGCCGGATTGGCCGCGACGGCCACGGGCGGCTTGTCGGCCGGGCGCATGCCGACCAGGGTCGCCGCAATGGCGCGCCGCCAGGCAGCGAGGTCGGCCGGAAGGCGCGCTGTATGCGCCTCCGTCGCCTGGCCGCCATCCTGCCGGTCGAGCAGGTTGCGGCCGAGCGTTTCGATCCGCTCGAGTTCGGCCATGGCGTCCCCGATCTCCCGGCGCGCCTTGTCGGTGCCCTCCGCGATCCGGCCGACGTTGTTGGCGATGTCGCCGGTGGCCTGGATCTGCTGGTTCAGGATCTCGGAGGCCTCACGCATCTGCGACGCGACGTTCGCGACGGCGCCGCTCTCGGCCTCGACGCGGGCATTGGCCCGCACCATGGCGGCGGCCCCGGTCTCGACCGCGCCGCGGCTGCGCGTGACCGCGGCCTGCATGGCCGCCATCTCCTCACGCAGGCCCGCCACGCGGGCCCGGATCTCATCGGTCGCCTTGGCGGTCTGGGCCGACAGGGTCTTCACCTCGGCGGCCACCACGGCGAAGCCGCGCCCCGCCTCGCCGGCGCGCGCTGCCTCGATCGTGGCGTTGAGCGCCAGGAGGTTCGTCTGGGCCGAGATCGCCGCGATGGTGCCGGCCATCTCCTCGATCCGCAGGGCCGCGGTCGAGAAGCTGTCGAGCCGGCTCCCGATCTCCTCGGTGCCCTCCTCGATGCCGCGCATGCCCTCGGTGGCGCGATGGAGGTCGCCGACGCAGGTGGCGATTCCGGCGCGGGCGGTCTCGGCGGTCTCGGCAGCCGACGCGGAGCGGGCCGCGATCTCGCCCGTGGTGGCAGCCAGTTCCTCGCTGGCGGCCGCGATCAGCCGGGCCTGCTCGGCGGTGCCCGAGGCGTCGTGGGTCATCCAGCCGATCGAGGTGCCGGCATCCGAGGCTGCGGCCGACATGCGCGCCAGGAGCGACTGCCATTCGCGATCGAAGGCCGGGATGGCGGCGGCCTGCGGACCTGCCGCGACCTCGACGATCACCGGTGCCTGCACCGGCGCAGCGGCTATCTGCAGGGCGGCAGGGGCGCCCTCTTCCGAGCGCTTGCGGTTCAGGCCGAACATGCGGAGTTCTCCAATCAACGAGTCGGAGGCGATCTTCGCACGGATCCTTCAACCAATGATGAAGGCTAATCTTATCTTTCTCTAATCGATCCGATGAAGCGCTCCCCTGTAGGGAGCGCTTCATCCTTCGAAAGTCCGCGCCATCGGCCTTAGAGGGCCGGTGGCGCTGCGGCTCACTCGCCGGTCAGAGCGGCCTTGGTGCGGGACCACCAGCCGGCGCGCTTGGGCCGGTCCGGATCGGACGGGGGGGTCAGCACGACCGCCACGGGCTCGCGCACCGGTTCCGCAGCCGACGCGGAGGCCGGCTCGGCGGTGCCGTTCGTCGGTCGGGTCTCAGCGGCCTCCGTTTCCGGATCGGCAACCGGCAGATCCACCGCCGTCTCGCCGCGGATCGGCTCAGGCGTGGCCTCGATGATCTCGGCCACGGCCTCGACGCTCACCGGCTCCTCCGCCAGCCGCACGACCGTCTCGTCGGAGGCTGCAGCCTCCTCCGCCTCGGCGCCCTCGCGGGTGCGGCCGTCGCTGCGTCCACGTCCGCCGCGGCGACCGCGGCGACGGCGGCGTCCCCCGTCGTCCTCCGCCTGGGCGGCCTCGTCCGGACCTGCCGCAGCGGTGTCGGCCGTGTCGCTCTCGGCCGCTAGGGCCATCTCGGCCGGCTCGCCCGCTGCCGTCTCGACGGTCGCCGCGTTGGCGGCCGCCGGCTCCTCGCCGTCCCACTCCTCGTCCCGGCCGTCTTCGTCGGATTGCGGGGCGCCCTGGCGCTCCTCATCGGAACGCCCCTCCGTGCGACCGCCCCGGCGGCGACGACGGCGGCGACGGCGGCGACCATCGCCCTCGTCGCGCGTCCCGTCCTCCCGCGCCTCGGTGCGGCCTTCTTCAGCCTCAGTCTCACCCTCGGCTTCGGCCGCGCCTTCCGCCTCCGCCTCCGCCTCGACCTCGGCATCCGCCTCTTCGATCTCCTCGTCCTCGTCCTCGAACTCCGTGGTCGGCGAGATCGCCTGGGCACGCACGCCCGTCACCGGACCCTCGGCGCGCTGGGCCGGATCGCCCCGGTCGAGCTGGAAGGCGGTGGTCGCCGCCAGCCGCTCGTCGGCCGCGATCGTGATGGTCACGCCGAAGCGCACCTCCAGCTCACGCAGGTGCCCGCGCTTCTGATTGAGGATGTAGAGGGCGACCTCGGTCCGCGTGCGCAGGATGAGGTTGTGGGCGGCCGACTTGAGCAGCGCTTCCTCGATCGAGCGCAGGATGTGCAGCGCCACCGACGCGGTCGCGCGCACGAAGCCCGAGCCGCCGCAATGGGGGCACGGGATCGAGGAGGATTCGAGCACGCCGGTGCGGATGCGCTGGCGGCTCATCTCCATGAGGCCGAAGGGCGAGATCCGGCCGACCTGGATGCGGGCGCGGTCGTTCTTCAGGCAGTCGTTGAGCTTCTTCTCGACGGCGCGGTTGTTGCGCTTCTCCTCCATGTCGATGAAGTCGATGACGATCAGGCCTGCGAGGTCGCGCAGGCGCAGCTGGCGGGCGACCTCTTCGGCCGCTTCCAGGTTCGTCCGGAGTGCGGTGTCCTCGATGTCGTGCTCGCGGGTCGAGCGGCCGGAATTCACGTCGATCGAGACCAGCGCCTCGGTCGGGTTGATGACGAGATAGCCGCCGGACTTCAGCGAGACGTGGCTGGAGAACATCGCGTCGAGCTGCTGCTCGACCCCGAACCGGGCGAAGATCGGCGTCGGATCGCGGTAGGGCTTCACGACCTTGGACTGGCCGGGCATCAGCATCCGCATGAAGTCCCTGGCCTCGCGGTAGGCGTCCTCGCCGGCGACCAGAACCTCGTCCAGTTCCTTGTTGTAGAGGTCACGGATGGCGCGCTTGATCAGCGACCCCTCCTCGTAGACCAGGGCCGGGGCCATCGAGGTCAGCGTCAACTCGCGGACCGATTCCCACAGGCGCATCAGGTACTCGAAGTCCCGGGCGATCTCGGGCTTGGAGCGCGAGGCACCGGCGGTGCGCAGGATGACGCCCATCCCCTCGGGCACCTCCAGGTCCTGCACGACCTCCTTGAGGCGCTTGCGGTCGGCCGCCGAGGTGATTTTTCGCGATATCCCGCCACCGCGGCCGGTATTGGGCATCAGCACCGAGTAGCGGCCGGCCAGCGACAGGTAGGTGGTGAGCGCCGCGCCCTTCGTGCCGCGCTCCTCCTTGACCACCTGCACCAGGATGATCTGGCGGCGCTTGATCACCTCCTGGATCTTGTACTGGCGGCGGTGGTGGCGCGGACGCTCGGGGATCTCGGCCAGCGCGTCGCCGTTGCCGCCGATCTGAGCGATCCGGGGCTCGGCGTCGGGATCGTCGGATTCCTCGTCCGAATCGTCATCCTCGTCGGACTCGTCCTCGTCGTCCTCCGACTCGTCCTCATCCTCGTCGTCGTCGGATTCGTCCTCGTCGGACTCATCCTCGTCGAGCAGTTCTTCGGCCTCGCCCACGGCCGGGCCGCTGCGGCCCGAGGCCTCCGCGACATCCTCCGCGACGGTCTCGGCCGGCTCCTCGGCCACGGTCAGGGCCTGCGCCACGGCGAGCCGGGCCTCAGGCTCGGCCGGGTCGTCCTGGTCGGTCGCGGCTTCCTCGGCCTGCGCCGTGACCGGCGCGGTATCGTCGGCGAACTCGGCAGCCCGCGCCGGCTCGGCGATATCCCCGGCTTCGGTCTCGGAGGCGAGGGCCTCCTGCACCGCCTCGGGGTTCTCGGCGAGCGTATCGGGCATGCCGGCCGGTGCGATCCCGGCCTCCGGGGGCGTCTCGTCGCGACCCTCGATCCGGGCCTCGTCACCCTCGAGATGCTCGGTCTCGCGCGCGGTCTCGTGCACGTCCTCGGCGCTCACCGACTCGTCGGTGCCGCGGGTGCGGGCCTCGGCGCGGCGACCGCGGGAGCGGCGGGGCGAGCGACGGCGGCGCTCCTCGCGCTCCCGGTGCTCCTCGGCGTCGCGGGCTTCCTCCTCAAGGAGGGCCTGCCGGTCGGCCAGGGGGATCTGGTAATAGTCGGGGTGGATCTCGTTGAAGGCCAGGAAGCCGTGGCGGTTGCCGCCATACTCCACGAACGCAGCCTGGAGCGAGGGCTCCACCCGGGTGACCTTGGCGAGATAGATGTTGCCGCGCAGCTGGCGCCGGTTGGCGGCCTCGAAGTCGAATTCCTCGACCCTAGACCCTTGGACCGTGACGACCCGGGTCTCCTCCGGGTGCATCGCGTCGATCAGCATTTTGTTGGCCATGTCGGACTCTCGGCATGGCGGCCGACGTCGTTCTCCGTGCCCGTGGTCCCGGCGGCGCCTCGCCCGACGTCAAGCCTGTCGGGCACGGTGCCGGCCTCGTCGCCGAGGCGGATGGGTTCGAGGGGAAATTGCCGTCAACCGCCGGTCGGCGCGCAGGGCGCCTGGGGTTGAAACAGGCCGGGTCGACGGACGGACCGGTGCGACGCAACGTATGCGCCTCCGGGGCACGCGCAGCGCTCTGCTGGGCCGTGCGTCCGTCCATCGTGGTCCCGACCTCGCGAAACACTCTCGGCCGGGTTGGACCGGCCGTGAATTCCTGGGTGCGGCGGAAGATCCGCCGCGACGTGCGACACCTGCCCGATCGGGGAAGACACCCGTTGCCGCCAGGCGGACCAACAGAGCCCGCCGCGACACCACGGCCGTTTTCGCGAGGAATTCGGTCGCGTCCGCGGGCCGTTGCGGCGGCCGGCGGGACCGGAAAGGGTCGGTATCATTACAGACGGCCGCGCGGATTTGGCAAGGGTCAACCGTGAATAGATGTCACGGGGGTGTCACGGGGCCCGGCCGCGGCGTCTGGGGTGCGGGCTGCGTGCGACCTGTCGGATCTGCATCGATCGAGCAGCAGCGGCGCGAATGGGCCATCCAACCGACCTGCCCTCATCCTGAGGTGCCGGAGCGCAGCGGAGGCCTCGAAGAAGACCTCGAAGGATCGCGCGATTTCCGCAGCCGTCCTTCGAGGCTCGCTGTGCTGGCGCCTCAGGATGAGGTGAAGGGTGGGATCACTCGGTCGGCTCGCCGTAAACCGTGGCGTATCCGCGGACAGACGGGCGGCGGAGCCAAACCGTGCTCACTCTGCCGCCTCCAGCCGCGGCGCCACCCCGGCGAGCGCCGCCGGCTTCGGGCCGCCGGTCGCCCAGTCGAGCAGCTCCACCGTGTGGACGATCGGGATACCGGTGCCCTTCCCGATCTGCGTGGCGCAGCCGATGTTGCCGGTGGCGATCACGTCCGGGCGGACGCGCTCGATGTTGGCGACCTTCCGGGCGCGCAGCTTCGCGGCGAGTTCCGGCTGCAGGATGTTGTAGGTCCCCGCCGAGCCGCAGCAGATATGGCCCTCGGGCACGTCCTTCACGGTGAAGCCCGCGCGCTTCAGCAGCGTCTTGGGCTCCAGGCGGATGCCCTGGCCGTGCTGCATCGAGCAGGCCGAATGATAGGCCACCACGAGGTCGTTCTCGGCGACAGGGGCCAGATCGAGCAGCGCGAGATACTCGGTCGCGTCCTTGGCGAGCGCCGACACCCGCTTCGCCTTCTCGGCATAGGCCGGGTCGTCGCGGAACATGAAGCCGTAATCCTTGATCGTCGTGCCGCAGCCCGAGGCCGTGACCAGGATCGCGTCGAGCCCCTTGGCGATCTCGGCCTCCCAGGCGTCGATCGTCTGCTTGGCGAGCGCATGGGCCGACTCCGCCTTGCCCATGTGATGGGTCAGCGCCCCGCAGCAGCCCTCCTGCGCGTGGACGACCTCGACCCCGTGGCGGTTGAGCAGCCGGATCGCCGCCGCGTTGAAGTCCGGCCGCAGGACGCTCTGGGCGCAACCGCGCAGCAGGGCGACGCGCTTAGAGGCCGTCCCGGTCGCCGCCGGGAAGCGGCCGGGCCGGTTCGTCGGATCCCGGGGCGGCATCCCCGAGGGCGCGAGGTCGAGCATGGCGGCGAGCCGGTTGCCCACCCGCGGGAGCCGCGCCACCAGCCCGCGGAACGGGGCTACGAGCTTGGCGCCGATCAGCGCGAGGCGGAAGCGGTTCGGGTAGGGCAGGACCTGCGCCAGCAGCGCCCGCAGGAACCGATCCCCGGCGGGCCTGGCAAAGGTCTCCTCGATATGCGTCCGGGCGTGGTCGACGAGGTGCATGTAGTGCACGCCGGACGGGCAGGTGGTCATGCAGGACAGGCAGGAGAGGCAGCGATCGACATGCTTGACCACCTCCGGCGAGGCCGGCTTGCCGCCCTCCAGCATGTCCTTGATCAGGTAGATGCGCCCGCGCGGGGAATCGAGCTCGTCGCCGAGGAGCAGGTAGGTCGGGCAGGTTGCCGTGCAGAAGCCGCAATGCACGCAGGTCCGCAGGATTTTTTCGGACGCCGCCATGGCGGGATCAGCGAGCTGGGCCGGGGCGAAATTGGTCTGCACGGTCTCTTCCTGCCTGCTCTCGACTGCCTGCGCGCTCTCCTCCCCTGGCAATCCCGGACCTGTCCGGGATCGCTCGAGCTTGCGGGGAGGGGAATTATAGTCCGGCGTACATCCGGCCCGGGTTGAGCACGCCGTTCGGATCGTGCGCCGTCTTGATCCCCGCACTGAGCCGCATCAGCGGCTCGGCGAGAGGTTCGAACACCGGCACGGCGGCACGCACGGCGTCAGGCGCGCGCACCAGCGTGGCGTGGCCGCCCTGCGCCCGCACGGCCTTGCGCACCGTATCGGCCCCGGCATCGCCCTCCGCGCCGGTGGCGAGCCAGATCAGGCCGCCGCCCCAGTCGAAGAACCAGCGCGCGGCGCGCTCGGCCGCCACCGCGGCCACGAGCGCCGGCCCGTGGGTCGGCGCCGTGGAGATCCGCCAGAGCGCCGCATCCCGGGGCTCGGCGAGCGGCGCGGCGTCGCGCACCGACCGCCAGAGGACGGCGCCGGCCTCGCCGTCGATGATCTCGGGCTGGCCGTAGCGCTTCAGCAGGCGCGTCAGCTCGCCCGTGCGGTAGTCGATCGAGTCCGAAAAGCCCTCCAGGCGCATCAGCGTCCGCGCCTGCGAGGCGCCGATCCCGGCCGGAAGGTGCGCCGCCCCGGTCAGCTCGAAGGGCGAACCCAGAGCCTCCGACAGGGCCGTGATCGCCCGGGCATCGTCCAGGCCGGCGAAGGCCAGGGTGGCGACCCGCTCGCTCGCCGGCAGGACCTTGAAGGTCACCTCGGTGAGGAGCCCGAGGGTGCCGTGCGCGCCGGCCATCAGCTTCACGAGGTCGAGACCGGTGACGTTCTTCATCACCCGCCCGCCCGACTTGATCGCCTCGCCCCGTCCGTTGACGAAGCGCACGCCGATCAGGCTGTCCCGGGCGGCGCCGGCATTGATCCGCCGGGGGCCGGCATTGTTGATCGCCGCCACCGCCCCGAGGGTCGGTGCGCCGGTGGTGCCGTAGAGGCCGCGCAGGTCCATCGGCTCGAAGGGCAGCATCTGGCCCTTCGTGGCGAGCAGCGCCTCGACCTCGGCGAGCGGGGTCCCGGCTCGGGCGGCCACCACCATCTCGGCGGGCTCGTAGAGGGTGACGCCGGTGAGCGCCTTCGCCGAGAGCGTCGCGCTGTCCTGCGCGGGGCGGCCGAGCCCCGCCGCGGTGCCGCCGCCTTCGAGCCGCAGGCGCTCGCCGCGCCCGGCCGCCGCCCGCACGATCTCCGCGGCCTCGGCCTCGGTGCCGGGCTCGTAGACGCCCATCGTTTCCGCCCCGGTCTTGTTTGAAACCATTCCACAGCGGGTGTCGCCGGAACGGCTTGCGGATTCAAGCGCAGGTGGAGTCGCGGGGTTTCAGCGGCTCGAATTCCTTGATGGGCCGCTGGGCGGGCGAGGGGTGTGCTCTATTCCGCCGCCACGGCCCGCCCCGGGCGCAGCCGGCCGCCGATCTGCCGGCGCAGCCCGGCGATGTCGAAGATCCAGACCAGCGCCCCGTAGAGAACCATTCCGGCCGGGACCAGCACCGCCAGGGCGGTGGCCGGGGGCAGGTGGCGGAACGGCGCCAGCGCGAGGCCCATCGCCGAGCAGGCGAGCGCCGCCGCCCCGATCGAGCTCCAGGGCAGGTGGATGCGCTCCGGACCCGTGAGGACGCGCCAGCCGAGCCACAGCCCGGCCGTGGCCAGCCCGGTGCTCTGCGCCACGGCGACCCCGATCCCGCCCAGACGCTCCGGCAGGATCAGCAGGCCCACGCCGTTGACCGCGAGCCCGATCAGCGCCGAGGCGATCACCGGCAGGGTCCGGCGGCGGATCTGGAAGACCGGGTTGAGGGCGTAGAACATCATGGTCAGGCAGAACAGGCCCGGCATCAGCGCGACGCTGTAGCTCTCGAACGGGCCGCGATAGGCGTCGGGCACCACCAGCGCCTGGAGCGCCGGCAGCACGGCCCAGAAGCCGATTGCGCATGGCGCCAGCAGCGCGAACACCATGCCGGCATTCTCGGCGACCTGCGCCTCGGCGGCGGCCCGGCCGCGCTGCTCCTCGGCCTGGACGGCGAGCTGGAACAGCAACAGGTCGAGGGCGGTGCCGAGCGTCATCATCGCGCGCGACGTGACGTCGGCGGCGAGCGCGAAGTAGCCGGCCTCCGCGAAGCCGGCATGGCCCGCGATCGCACCCCGGTTGACGAAGGCGACGCTCAGATAGGCGGTGTTGGCGGCGATCAGCGGCAGGCCGTAGCGCGCGAAGACCCGCCATGTGGCCGAGAGGCGCGGCCGCTCGAACGGCGTGCGCGGATCGCGCAGGGGATGACGCAGCAGCACGACCGCAAGGAACTGGCTCAAGCCCGCCGCCGCCAGCACCCAGGCCGGCTGCGGCAGCCACCATGCGGCGGCGGCCATCAACCCGAAGGCGAGGACGTTCTTCACCGCCACGAGGCCGAGATAGAGCTTCCCGTCGAACCGGGCACGCGCCAAAGCCGCGTGATAGTCGAACACCCCGATCCCAAGGGCCGCGAGCCCGGTGCCGCACAGGATGGCCGCGTGCCCGTCCGCCCCATCGGCGAAGCCGAAGGCGCCGCACAGGGCGGCGGCGGCCAGCAGCAGCAGGCCGACCCGCAGGTAGGCCCGGTCGAGCCCGTGGCGGATCCACGGCTCGTCCGCGCGCACCCGCCCCGAATAGAAGCGCGTCGCGGAGAGCCGCAGCCATTCGAACAGCACCGTGTTGAGCACGGTCGCTCCGGTGGTGGCGAGAGCGAATCGCCCGAAATCGGCCGGACCGAGCAGCTTGGCGATCAGCAGGCCCAGAACGAAGTTGAGTCCCGCATTGATGATGAAGGCGGCGATCACGGCCATGAACGGCGTCTCACGGGTGGCGGGGTCTTTCGGGCGGTCGCTGCGCTATAGCGCGGTCGCCGTAAAACTCTTTTAACGGGGCAGCATCGCGGCAGAGACCAGTATCGCATAGTCCGGTCCCGCGGCCGGGGACGGGTCGATACCGCAACCGGCGGACCCGCTGGCGCTCCAGCATGATTCGCGATGCCTGACATCGGAAGCGGTACGCGGCACCTCGGCACGGGGCAGCCTGAGGTGATCTGATTTCGCGTCGATGAACTGTCGATTAAGTCCTAAGACATTCATTCCGGTAAAAAGAGAATAATCTCGTATTTAAATACAGAACCGTAATCTCAGGACATTGTTGATTCCGTGCCCGCCGGTTCGGCCTCGTCGGAGGCATCGGGTATGGCTCCGGCTCGGGGTGAGGTTGTGGGTCGGACAACCTCCACGGCCGTGACTTCTACAGCGCGCGCTCGTAGCGCCACGCCTCCATCCCGTCTTCATAATAGTCGGGCCGCACCGCGAAGCGGGTGTAGCCCCGGCGCTCGTAGAGCCGGATCCCGGCGCCATTGTCGGCCCGGACCTCGAGCCGCAGGCGGTCGCAGCCATGGGCGCGCGCGCGCGCCTCCGCGGCGTCGAGAAGCTTGCCGCCGAGCCCGAGGCCGCCGCGATTCGGCGCCACCGCGATCGAGGCCAGCCGGGCGATCCGGCTGCTGCGCCGCCGCTCCAGCACCGCCGCACCGACCAGCACGGGGGTCGGATCCCCGTCCGGCGGATCGATTAGCGCCGCCAGCACGTCCATCGTGGGCGAGCCGATCGCGTGGCGGATCGCCCGGCGTTCGGCCCGGTCGATGGCGAAGGCGGCGTGTTCCAGGGCGACGAGGGCGTCGAGATCGGCGAGCGTGGCGGTGCGGATCGTCGGCTCGGGGAGCCCGGCGCCGACCGGGTTGCGCAAGGGGGCGCTCATCGACGGGCGCTCATTGGGGGGACGCTCACGCCCGCGCCATCGCGATGGATCTGCCCGGCCCGCCCATCGATCACTCACCCGAATACCCCGCCGTCAGATGCCCGCTTCCGCGGCACTTGGGAAGCCCGTTCGGCCGGCCGGGGCGCCCGGAATGCGCTGTTTTTGCAACGGCCGGCCCCGACTGTGGATGGCGGCCGAAAAAGCCAGTCCTCCAGGTTGTGTCGCCCTTGCCGCCCGGGGGCATCCCCCATATATGCGCCTTGCCCAATTTCGCACGTGCCTGTGGCCGCGTGTCGGTTGGTGGGCATCCGGTCAACTGCCGGACAGCCGCCAGGGGTCTTAAAGGATCGATGGTCGCAAGGGTGGATCCCTACGGCCGGCATCCAGGTGGCAACACCGGACCCCGACAACAACCGGCAGCCGGAGGCGAAACCGGCGAACCCCGCTCTCCACGGGGGACGCAGCTTAAAGCAACGACGAACGGGCTTTTTTGGTCTCGTCGGCCCTCCAAAGGCCGGCACCGAAGAGGCTTGTTTCATCTTTGCCCGGCGTGCGGTGGGGGTCCTCCCTTCCAATCCACGGCAGCTTCCGGGTGCTCTGCGCCCGCACCGACGCACGCGTCTCCAAAGCGCGTGGGCCGGAGCGACGCATCGCCCCCTGACGCCGACGGCCGATCCTGGCCGTCATCTTCGACAGCGCGCCCCGCGTAAGGGCGCTCGCGAACCCGTGCCGGGAGACCACCATGACCGACCGCATCCGTGACTACCTGCGCGTGCGCCGCGACCTCGGTCAGGACGAGGGCCCCGTGATGGTCCTCGATCTCGATGTCGTGCGCGACAACTACACCGCCTTCGCGCGCTCCCTGCCGGACACAAGGGTGTTCTACGCCGTGAAGGCGAACCCGGCCCCCGAGGTGCTGCGCCTGCTCGCCGAGATGGGCTCCTGCTTCGACACCGCCTCGGTGGCCGAGATGGAGATGGTGCTGGCCGCCGGTGCCACCGCCGACCGGATCTCCTTCGGCAACACCATCAAGAAGGAGCGCTGCATCGGCCGCGCCCTCAAGCTCGGCATCCGCCTGTTCGCGGTGGATTGCCAAGCCGAGGTCGAGAAGATCGCCCGGGCCTCCAAGGCGCTGGGCGTGCCCACCGGCGCGGTGCGGGTGTTCTGCCGCATCCTGTGCGACGGCGCGGGCGCCGACTGGCCGCTCTCGCGCAAGTTCGGCTGCGTGCCCGAGATGGCCGCGGACGTGCTGGAGCACGCCCACCGCCAGGGGCTGGAGGCCTACGGCATCTCGTTCCATGTCGGCTCGCAGCAGGGCAACACCGAGGCCTGGGACGGGGCGCTCGGCTCCGCGGCGGCGATCTTCCACGAATGCGCCGAGCGCGGCATCGGCCTGTCGATGGTCAATCTCGGCGGTGGCTTCCCGACCCAGTACCTCAAGGCGGTGCCCGGGGTGGAGAGCTACGGCGAGGCGATCTTCCGCGGGCTCACCAAGCATTTCGGCAACCGGATCCCCGAGACGATCATCGAGCCGGGCCGCGGCATGGTCGGCAATGCCGGCCTGATCGAGGCTGAGGTCGTCCTGGTGTCCAAGAAGTCCGCGGATGCCGACGAGGTCCGATGGGTCTACCTCGACATCGGCAAGTTCGGTGGGCTGGCCGAGACCATGGACGAGGCGATCCGCTACCCGATCCGCACCGCGCGGGACGGGGAGGCGACCGAGCCCTGCGTCATCGCCGGGCCGACCTGCGACTCGGTGGACGTGCTCTACGAGCGTCAGCTCTACCCGCTGCCGATCTCCCTCTCGATCGGCGACAAGGTGCTGATCGAGGGCGCGGGCGCCTACACCACCACCTACGCGGCGGTGGCGTTCAACGGCTTCCCGCCTCTTCAGCAGATCGTGATCTGATTATTGCGGCCTGAGACCGGGTCCGTTTGAAGGGCCGTGACGTTGCTGCCCCTGCGAGCGAAGTGAAGCAATCCGGTAACGCCAGGGCGATAACGCTCGCGCGGTCCTGGGTCACTTCGCTCCGTTCGTAACGGCGGCGCGGGCGACCGTGCCGAACGCTGACCTTCACCACCGCTTCGACCGAGGGCACCCGGCTCTCGGCCTCAAAAGATCGCTTCTCCCGCATGTCGGCCCGGGGAGGGCATTGTGATGATCGAGATCCGCGCGGAGCATCTCAACCACGTCCCGGCGCGCGAGCGCCTGCTCGACGCGTGCTTTCCCGGCAACCGCCGCGCCAAGACCTCTGAGCGCCTGCGCGAGGGCCGCCTGCCGGCGCGCGGACTCGCCTTCGCGGCGACCCGGGCCGGTCGCCTCGTCGGCACGCTGCGGCTGTGGCATGTCGAGACCGGCGACGCCCGCCCGGCGCTGCTGCTCGGTCCGCTCGCGGTCGATCCGGCGATCCAGGGCCAGGGGCTCGGCTCGGTGATGATGCAGGCGGCTCTGGGCCGGGCCGAATCGCTCGGCCACGGCGCCGTGCTGCTGGTCGGCGACGCGCCCTACTACGCCCGCTTCGGCTTCGACCGGGCGCTTGCGGACGGCCTGATCCTGCCCGGACCGTTCGAGCGCGCGCGTTTCCTCGGGCTGGAACTGCGTGCAGGCGCGCTGACGGGCGCCGAGGGGCTTGTCCGGGCGACCGGCGTGCTGTCGCCGGCCGATGCGGCGGCCAACGAGGCCCAGGTCGCGCGACGACACGCTGCCTGAGCGGAGTCATCTTTGACCCAGGGCACCGGGTTTCCAAAGGGTTGAAGCCCTTTGGCGGGGTCTGGGGGCGGAGCCCAGCAGTTCCAGCGCGATGCCCTGGACCCGCGAAAGGTCGAGACCTTTCGAAACCAGGACTGGAGCTTCTAGCCTGAACGCAGCCCCGGCATGCACCCGATGGCGGCCGCGTCCACTGCGCTGGCCGGCCACATGCATTGCGCCGAACGGTCGCGATCCCGCATAGACGGTCCGCCGGCCTCCGGAGAAGGTTGCTCGACCGATGCAGATCGCCACGCCCTACCTGATGTTCCTGGGCGACGTGCCCGATACGCTGGCGGCCAAGACCGCCTACGGGATCAAGGATTGGCGCCCCGAATGGTGCGTCGGCCAAATGCGCCTGCCGGGCTGCGCCGCCGACCTCGGCATTCCCGACATGACCCTGCCCGAGGCCCTGGCGAAGGGCTGCCGCACCCTGGTGATCGGCGTCGTCAACGCCGGCGGCGTGCTGCCGGACCATTGGGTGAAGGAGATCGTCGCGGCGATCGAGGCGGGGCTCGATGTGGCGAGCGGCCTGCACGTGAAGCTCGGCGCGGTGCCGGCCATCGCGGAGGCCGCCGCGCGGCGCGGTCGCCAGCTCCACGATGTGCGCCACACCGACGAGCGCTTCCCCACCGGCAAGGGCACCAAGCGGGCGGGCCGGCGCCTGCTCACCGTCGGGACCGATTGCTCGGTGGGCAAGAAGTACACCGTGCTGGCCCTGGAGCGCGGGATGCGTGAGCGCGGCCTCGATGCCGATTTCTGCGCCACCGGCCAGACCGGCGTGTTCATATCCGGCAAAGGCGTCGCGATCGACGCCGTGGTGGCCGATTTCATCTCGGGCGCCGTCGAGTCGATCTCGCCCGAGGCCGACTCGAATCACTGGGACCTGCTCGAGGGCCAGGGCTCACTGTTCCACCCGTCCTTCGCGGGAGTGAGCCTCGGGCTTCTGCACGGCGCCCAGGCCGATGCCTTCGTGGTCTGCCACGAGCCGACCCGCACCACGATGCGCGGCGTGAAGCACCCGCTGCCGACGATCCAGCAGGTGATCGACCTCACCGTTCAGCTCGGCAGCCTGACCAACCCGGCGATCAAGCCGGTGGGCATCGCGATCAACACTCAGGCGCTCGGCGAAGCCGAGGCCCGGGCCTTCCTGGAGAAGGTCGGGGCCGAGCACGGCCTGCCCGCCACCGACCCGGTCCGGTTCGGTGTCGACGCGCTGGTCGATCGGATCGTCGCCGACTTCCCGGGAGCCTGACATGGCCCGCCGCCTGACTCTCGCCGTCGAGCGCTTCCCGATCGCGGGCGCCTTCACGATCTCCCGCGGCAGCCGCACCGAGATCGCCGTGGTGGTGGCGACCATCACGGACGCGAACGGGGTCGGGCGCGGCGAATGCGTGCCCTATCCGCGCTACGGCGAGAGCGTCGAAAGTGTCAGCGCCCTGATCGAGGGACAGGCGGAGGCGATCGCGGCCGGGATCGGGCGCGACGCGTTGATGGCCCGCATGAAGGCGGGCGCGGCGCGCAATGCCCTCGACTGCGCGCTGTTCGACCTCGAAGCCAAGCTCCAGGGCCGCCCCGCCTGGGCCATCGCCGGGCTCGGCGAGCCCCGGCCGGCCATCACCGCCTACACGCTGAGCCTCGGCACGCCGGAGAGCATGGAAGAAGCCGCCCGCAAGGCGGCCCACCGGCCGCTGCTGAAGGTGAAGCTCGGCGGGGCGGGCGACCCGGAGCGCATCGCCGCCGTGCGGGCCGGGGCGCCGGAATCCCGGCTGATCGTCGACGCCAACGAGGCGTGGCGGCCGGAGACCATCGAGGCCAACCTCACCGCCTGCCTGAACGCCGGCGTCGCGCTGATCGAGCAGCCGCTGCCGGCCGATGCCGACGCCCTGCTCGCTGAGATCCCGCATCCGGTCCCGGTCTGCGCCGACGAGAGCCTGCACCACCGTGCCGGCCTCGACGCGCTGGCCGGTCGCTACGACGCTATCAACATCAAGCTCGACAAGACCGGCGGCCTGACTGAGGCGGTGCTGCTCGTTCAGGAGGCGAAGGCGCGGGGGCTCGCCATCATGGTCGGCTGCATGCTCGGCACCTCGCTCGGCATGGCGCCGGCGGCTTTGCTCGCGAACGACGCGGATTTCGTCGATCTCGACGGCCCGCTGCTGCTCGCCCGCGACCGTGATACGCCGCTACGCTACGAGGGGAGCCTGATGTATCCGCCCACGCCGGAGCTGTGGGGATAGGATTCGCCCCGCCTGTCACCTGCGGGGCGTCACAACCCGTTTGGGATTAGGTATACCAGAAGGCTTGCCTTCCGTCCGCCCGGCTGCCATCCATCGCGGATGCCAGTGTCGTCGTGAGTCAACGCGCCGTCCCCGGCAGCCCGATAACAGAACAGCAAGTCTCAATGCTGGGGAGGACCAACGTGGCCAAGAACATCCTGATCCTGGGGGCCTCCTACGGCTCGCTCCTGGGGACCAAGCTCCTGATGGCCGGTCACAACGTGACCCTGGTCTGCCGGCGCAAGACCGCCGACCTGATCAACCGCGAGGGCACCGAGGTCCGCATCAAGCTGCGCGACGAGAAGGAGCACCGGGCGATCTTCTCGCGCGACCTGCCCGGCAAGGTCGATGCGATGCCTCCGGAAGACGTCGACGTGTCGCGCTACGACCTTGTGGGCCTCGCCATGCAGGAGCCGCAATACAACAACCACACGATCCGCGTGCTGATGATCAAGATCGCGGCCGCAAGGCTGCCGTGCCTGTCGATCATGAACATGCCGCCGCTGCCCTACCTCAAGCGGATCCCGGGCCTTGCCGCCATGGATCTCGAGGACGCCTACACCAATGCCGGCGTGTGGGACCGGTTCGAGCCGGGCCTCGTGTCGCTGTGCTCGCCCGATCCGCAGGCCTTCCGGCCGCCGGAGGAGGAGGCCAACGTCCTCCATGTCGGGCTGCCGACGAACTTCAAGGCCGCGACCTTCACGGACGAGGCGCACAACACGCTGCTTCGGCAGCTGGAAGCCGACATCGACGCCGTGCGCCTCGACGGGCACGACGTGCCAGTGAAGCTCAAGGTGTTCGACTCGCTGTTCGTGCCGCTCGCCAAGTGGTCGATGCTGCTCACGGGCAATTACCGCTGTATCACGCCGGGCGAACCGCAATCGATCCATGATGCCGTGCATGGCGATCTGGCGCGCTCCCGGGCGATCTACGACCATGTCGACGCGATCGCCCGGAAGCTTGGCGCCGACCCGGCCGATCAGGTGCCGTTCGAGAAATACGCCAAGGCGGCCGAGAGCCTGCTCAAACCGTCTTCGGCGGCGCGGGCTGTGGCGAACGGTGCCCCCTATATCGAGCGGGTCGATCTGCTGGTGAAGCTGATCTCGCACCAGCTTGGTGAGCCCAGCGATGAGATCGACCGCACCGTCGCGACCGTCGATCGCAAGCTCGACGAGCGCATCATCGAGGGCTGACGCTCCGCATCCCGAAGAGCACAGCGGAGCAAGCCGAGATCGTGTAAAGCCTCGGCGGGCTTCGCTGCGCGCGTAAAGCCGGTTGGCCGGCCTCGGATCACTCCGCCAACTCCAAGAAGTGCCGGCCCTGGCGGTCGTCGATCTCGATGATCCAGAGGTCGGAATCGAACCGGATTTCCTTGGTCAGGCGCTCCTCCACGTCGAGCGGGGTGCCGCCGGTGACCAGGGCCGCGAAGCGGCGGTCACCGCTGTCCTCGGCCTCGAACAGGGCCTGCGGCGCCGGCCCGTAGAGATCGGCGCTGCCGTCGAGGCGATCGACCTTCACGAAGATTGCCCCCGCCTCCGCGGCCCCGCGCCGCCGCAGCACCGCCGGAATGCCCGCCACATCGAGACGGCGGAGATGGGCCGAAGCCCAGAAATCGGAACGCAGGCGCATGCGGTGGAGCCTCCCGGAAACGCGCCTGAGATGCGTGATCCGGCGCCTCCTGACAACGCACGGCTGCGGCGCGTCCGACACGGTGCACGCCCGTGCATCGCAAATAATCCTGAAATAAATTCAGAGTCTTTCAGGATTGAAGTTGGAGTTAATGCCGTGTGTAATCGCACATCCGCAGTATTGTTTGCTGATTAACTGAGCAAGAGCCAAAAGGGGAAGCGTCCTTCGACGATTAAAAGAGCAGTTTTATGCAGAGACGACCCTCGCGCCTCACGGCGATCGCCGCCTGCCTGTGCCTGCTGACTGCGTCGTCGCCTGTCCCCGCGCAGACCCTCATGGATCTGCTTGGACAGCGGGAGGCCGTCTCGTGCCCGCGCTACCAGCGGACCCCGCAGGATCGGTGCAACAACGGGGTTCACCGCCCGGGCGGCAATCCGACCCAGACATGACCGGTTCGATCGGTCACGCGAAGTCGTGGCAGGGAAATGGCGGGCCGCGCTGCAAGACGATCCGCCGCTTCACCGGCACGCAAGACTGAGCCGCGTGATCCACGCCTGCGTCGGAGCGCATCCGGCGCGGGGTTCCCGCGATGGCGTCTTGGAGCGCTCTCCGATCAAGTGGATAGCGGTTCGGCGCAAGAGAGCGCGTCACAACAAAAGCTTGGAGCCGCGCACGATTGCAAAGCGATCGGGCACGGCTCTAACCGTGGCTCGCCCGGGCCGTCAGTTCGCGCAGCGTTCGGCCCGTGGCCTCTCCGGTCACCGGCAGCTTGGCGCTGCGCTCGAACTTCTCGATCGCCGCCCGGGTGCCCGGACCCATGGCGCCGTCGGGCTTGATCGGATAGCCGAGCTTCGACAACGCCTTCTGCGCCCGGAGGACCGGATCGGACTCCGTCTCGGCCTTCTTGACGGGCTCCTTGGTGGCCGGCTTCGCAACCGGCTTGGCGGCCGTCCGGACCGGGGCCGCCTTCGGGGTCACCGATGCGGTCGTCTCGTCGGCGCGGATCAACTCGCCGATTGCGTCCCGAGCCGCCGGCTTGGCGGGAGATTTCTCCAGTTCGGAGCGGACCGGATCCCGCGCGATCTCCCGCACCGGCTCCCTGGTGGCCTCTCGGGCGACATCTCGGGCGGGCGGCGCGGCCTCGCGCGGGGCGGGGGCCTTCTGCGCGAGCTTGGGCAGGATCGGGGCCGGATGGCGGCCGGCTTGGTAGCCGAGGGCGTTGACGCAGATGAAACCGGCCGCACCCAGGCCGACAAGGCTGCTGAGCACGGTGCCGGGGCTGTTACGGCAGGTGCTGCCGGCCGCCCGCAGCGCGCCGACAAGGACGGAGCGCCAATCCCCCTGCACGGCGCTGCGCCGCGCGGCCGGGCGACGGGCCCGGGCGGCCTCGCCCGGTACGGTGATCTCGCGGTAGCCTGACATCGTGTCTCCTTCCGGGGGATCGTGTTCCGGGGGGATCTTGGGCTCAGCCGGTCCGACGCAGCGCCGAGCTCGGCCCGCTGCTCAGCGTGGGCCCCGGCTCAGCATCGAACAGGCCGAGCGGCAGGCGCACGACCCGGCGCGGCTGAGGCGCGCCCCGCACGGCTGTGCGGATTGGCACCGGGCCGCAGGCGGTCTCCGGCGCGCGGCAGACCCGGGGCAGCGTCACGGTGACGACCGTACCGGACTGGGGGGCGCTCTCGATCCGCATCGCGCCGCCGTGGAGGCCAACGAGCCCCTGCACCACCGAGAGCCCGAGGCCGGTCCCCTCATGCTGGCGCTTGTAGTCGCCGCCCCCGGCCTGGAAGAACGGCGTGCCGAGCTTAGACAGATCCTCCGCGCCGATCCCGCAGCCCGTATCGGCGACGACGATGTCGAGACCCTCGACGCCGCGGCGCAGGGACAGGTCGACCCGCCCGCCGCGCGGGGTGAACTTCACGGCGTTCGAGACGAGATTGATCAGGATCTGCCGGCAGGCGCCGGGATCGGCGGTGATCTCGACCGGGTCGGAAGCGGCGATCGCCAGGGTAACGCCCGCAGCCTCGGCCCGCAGGCGCATCAGATCGCAGCAGGACTGGAGCAGGCCCGCGATGTCGAACACCTCCGGCGCATAGTCGAAGTTGCCGCTCTGGATCCGGCTCATGTCGAGGAGTGTGTTGACGACGCCGAGCAGGTGGTGCCCGGAGGCGCCGATGATCCCGGCATAGTCCCGCGCCTGCTCGGCGCTGAGGCTGGGCGCACCTTCGCCGGCCAGTACCTCGGAGAAGCCGATGATCGCGTTGAGCGGCGTGCGCAGCTCGTGGGTGACGTTGGCCAGGAACCGGCCCTTGATGGCGTCGGCCCGCTCCGCCTCGGCACGGGCGCGCTCCAGCTCCTCGGCGTAGCGGTGGTGCTCGGTCATGTCGCGGGTCACCGCAACCACCGCGGTGGCGGCGTCGTGGGGGCCATGCGCGATCCGGTGGGCGCGCATCTCGGCGTGGATCAGGCGAGCGCCATCGGGCCGCCCGGCCTCGACATGCAGGCGCAGCGGCAGGGTCGCGGGACGCCCGGTCGCGGCGACATCGCTCACAGCCTGGAGGAAAGCCGGCCGGTCGGCCACGTGGACCCGCTCCAGGAAGCCGTGGCCGTGCAGGCGGGCCGGTTCGCTGCCGAGCAGCCGGGTCGCCGACACGGAGGCGTCCACGACGCGGCCGTTGCGGTCGTGCCAGGTCACGAGATCGTCGATCGCCGAGAGCAGCAGCCGGTCCCGGGCCTCGTTGTCGCGAAGCCGCGCGCGCCACGCGCCCTCGTTGCGCTCGTGCTCCAGGGCCTGGGCGGCGACATGGCCGATCGCCGTGAGCGCGAAGGCCGGCAGGGCGAGGCCGGCGGAGATGTCCATGACCGGCAGGGCGATCGCGAGCGCGTCGAGACCGGCCAATGCCAGCACGCCGAGGACCGCCATGGCGGCCGCCGCCAGTGTCGCGCGCAGCGATCCCGAGATCAGCGCCTCCACGGGGATCGCCACCAGCCAGACCGCGGCCGGGGACGCGACGCCCCCCGTGACGCTCGACAGCGCCACCACGATCCCGGTCAGGCCCGCCGCCGAGACCGCGTGGGCGAGCCAGAGCGATCCCGTCCGGACGAGCAGCACGGCGGCGAAGACCGGCAGCAGCAGGCTCGCGATCGCCAGAACCTCGATGCCCGACGGCACGCCGCGCCACAGCAGGTAGGGCGGCAGCCCGACCATCATCACGGCGCCGGTGGCGAGGCGCGACACCAGGAAGCGCTGATGGCGGCACCGGGTGGCGACATCATCGGCCGCGGAGGCGTGAACCAGCCCCGCGAGACGGTCGTCGATCAACGAAGTCAGGACTTTTTTAATAGGCAAGGCTGGCACACGCCGCGATGTATGCGTTTCCGCATCCCTCGCGCCTCCGGTTCGACTTTCGAACAACTTCCGAACGGTCGCAGAGACGGCTTAAACGAGTGTTGCGCGTGGGCTTAGAACGGTCAGGATGCTTTCCGCGAGGTAACCAAGCGCATTCGGATAAACTTCGTTCACCATCGCGCGCGAAAGCCCGGGCTGGTTGAGGCCCGGTTCACGAAACCTGTCGAAAGCTCGCGACCGCGCATCGTCACGGATGGCGACAGCCAGCACGCGCGTCGATGCGGTTCACACTGAGCGGAGACGACGAACCATGACCGTCCTGCTGCGCGCCGCGCTGGTGATCGGCGTGCTCTCGTATCTCGCGCTGATGCGTAGCGGCGCTGATCCGGCCGCGGAGGCCCGCAAGCTCACGGGGCGGCTGCCGAGCGCCTCGGCGGTGTTGCCGGCTGCCCTTGAGGCCGTCCCCGCCGAGACCCGCGAGCGGGCCGCCCGGGCGGTGCTCGCCCGCGGCCTGATGGCGGAGCTGAGCCGCCGGGCCGGCGAGCCTCAAGCCGCCGCGGATACGCCCTCGACCGATACCCTGGAGGCAGCCGACCGGCAGCCCGCGTGGCGGGGGATCGAGCCCCGCTGAGGGCGATCCGTCAGCCCACGTCCGCCTTGGTTGCCGGGCGGGTGCGGGCCGGCAGGTTCGTGCGCGACGCGACGGCGCTCTGGCGCAGCTTGGCTTCCGGGCCGTGGACCGGCTGATGCGTTTCGCTGCGCCCGCGCTCGGTGAGCGGCCGGTCGAGGATCGCAGCCACGAGGTCCCGCGCCGCCGGGCGGCTCACCGTGCGGAACAGGCGGACGAGGTCGGCCACGCGCTCGGCCGAGCGCGCCACCCCCTGGTTGAGGGTGAGGAAGATGTAGACCGCCTCCTCCTCGTGCAGCCCGGCCGCGCGCAGGCCGAGGGTGAGGAGGTCGTAGCGGGCACCCGGATCGGCGACTAGGGCGAGGAAACCGGGGGGCAGGCCGAGCCCGTCCGCGAGCGCGGCCACGAAGGCCGCAACGTCGTGCGCGGCCGAGAGCCGGGTCAGGGACGCACCGAGGTCGCGGGGCGGGGGCGGGCAGGGGCGCAGGGCGGCGGTCGCCTCCACGCTCTTGCCGATCACGGCGCGGCGCATCGGGTCGGCGTGCAGGTAGAGGGGCACGAGGTCGGCCGCGGAAACGTCGGGGCGGACCAGGAGCAACCGGGCGAGGTCGGCATCGCTGCGGCCGCGGCCGACCAGCCGGGCAAGCGTCGCGCCGCGCAGGGTGATGCCGAGATTGGCGGCGAGCGCCCGGTCTATCTCGGGGCGGCCCTCGCGGGACAGTTCGTCCGCCGCCTCGCGGCTGAGCCCGGCCCGGGCGGCGATCCGATCGGCAATGTCGAAGCCGTCGGCCAGCGCCGCGTCGATCAGGCCGCGGCTCAGCGTGGGCGCCAATTCCACAACAGCGTCGCGGGCACCGCCGCCGCGCAGCGCCAGCGCCTCCAGGACCGCCGGCGGCGTCTCGGGGCAGGGGGCGAGCTTCCGGGCGACCGCCCGGGCGGTCTCCTCGTCCACCGTGGGGATCAGACCGCAGGCGAGGGATTCGAAGATCTCGGTTGCGACCCGATCGTGGCCCGGCGCGCGGACGAACAGATCGGTCTGCACCCGCAGGATCACGGGCTTGAGATCGAGATTCTCGATGCGCGAGAGTTCGAGGAGCCCGGACAGGTCCGGCGGAGCATCGACGGATGAGGGCATGGACGATCGGTTTACGCAGGACTGCAGTAAGCTCACGCTAACCGCATCGACGTGAATCGACCTTTAAGACGCTCCCCGCGGGACCGTGCCGTCCTGCATCATCGCGCGTCGGCGTTGTTTGTCCGCCGGGGTCAGTGCGTCAGCCAGAGGCCGCCGCCGAGTGCCATTGCCGCGAAGACGATGAAACCGACGAAAGCCGGGACGACCCAGGGCTGCCGCTGATGCACGTAGCCGGCCTTCGACCGCTCGGACGGGGCCCGCTCGTTCTGGCGCGCGATCCGGACCTCCTGGGATGACGGCGGCGTTCCGCCCGCTTCCTCGCAGGTCCCGAGCGGCGCTGCCCCGATATCCACGTGGGGGGTCTTGTCGCCGGTGCGGCCGCTGTCGATGTCGCCCTTGAGCTGCGCGGAGGTCGGCGCGTTCGAATCCGGCGGGGCAACGGCGTGCAGGTTGCCGGGCGGCGGGGGGGTCTCGGATCGCAGGGACATGAACGGGGCTCCAGCTTGATTCAATCAACGCCTGGGAACGCCGTCGGCTGCGGTCAGGATGTCGCGGGCTTCAAGGCTCGCCGGATCCGCGCTTGAGCAACGGGCGCTCGTAGAGCTCCGACCCCCCGGCAAAACCGGCTGCGGCGCAGAAGGCGTGCAGGGTCGGCTGTTCCGGTCCGACGCGCAGGCGCAGACGGTCGCAGCCGGCCTGGCGCGCCGCCCGCCCGGCCGCCTTGAGCAGCACGCGCCCGATGCCGCGGCGCCGAGATTCTGCGGCCACGACGAGCGTCGTGATCAGGCCGAACGGGCGGGGCGCATCGAGGGTGTGGGTGGGGGTGAGGGCGATGAGGCCGCTCGGCGGACCCCATTCGACGGCGACGAGAACGGTGCCGCCCGCCCGCTGCAGGCTTTCGAGCCGGGCCGCGAGATCCGCTGCGCCGACCGGTTCCCCGGTCTCGCTCAGGAGCGCCGCCAGGCCGGCCGCGTCCGAGCCCGCGGCTGCCCGGATCTCCAGCCCGTACCGATTGCCCAAACGCGACTCCTGAACGATCGCCCCTCAGACCCGGCGCCAGCCCGGCTGCGACGGGTCGACCAGCCGGTAGTTCACCGGCGCCACACCGCATATGGCGATGACCGCCGGCTCCGTCCCGTCGCGGACCACGCCGTCGTAGTGCGGCGTCCCCGCCACCCGGCGGACGAAGCTGCCGGCCTTCACGGGCACGCAGGCGGCGGGGTCGAAATCCGCGCCGCTGTTGCACCACCACGTGCCCGACAGGACCATACAGAACCGGTCCGAGGTGTAGGTGTGCGGCGCGCTCATGTAGCCTGGCCACCAGCGGATCAGGGTGTAGTACAGACCGGTGCCGTTGAGATCGCCGGTGAGATTGCACCGATCGACGCTGCGCTCCGGGTAATCCTTCGAAGGCACCCACGGCAGCGCCTCCGGCGCGCGGATGATGGTCTGTTCCGGGTTGAGGGGCGAGGCCTCAGCCGCGTTCGCCAGGAGCAGCGGGAGCGTGCCGAGCAGCGAGGCCGCCAGCACATCGCGCCGGCTCGCTTCCCGCCGGGTTTGCGTGTCCGTCATCGCGGGGTCCCATCCCTGTCGCGGCCGGTTTGCACGGCGGCTTGCGCTCCAGCAACGCCGACGACCCGGTTTGTCTCCCAGGCCGGGGCCGCGCGACGTTTCAAACGGGCGGACCTATCAGGGGTGTGGCCAGGATCGCCCGCGCTCGGGCGTGCATCGCACACTGTAGCCGGCGCCGCTCTCCGACCCAGATACAGAGGATCGAGGTTTAAATCGGCGGGGACACGCGATGGCGGATCGGCTGCGGGATCAATCCCCGGACAAGCAAGGCACCGGCAATCCGCCGGATGCGGCGCCACTTCGGCAGCAGGATCGCGGGATTGGGCAGGATCGAGGATCCGACGACGACGCCCTGAAGGCCGGATCCGCGCCCTCGGAGCGCCAGAAGGCCAAGACTGAGATTGCCGCCGGCGAAGTGGCCGACGATCTCGCCGATTTCGCCTGACGGACCCGCCCCGCGGGGCATGCACCGTCGGGCTTGAGCGCCCGGGCCGCCCCGCCGAACCGTCATGCGGCTCGGTAGGGCGGCCGGATGCCTGCCCTCAGGCGGTTTCCTTGGCCTTGCGCGGCTTGCTGGCGCGCTTCGGCTTCTCGGCGACTTCCTCGACCGGCTCCTCGACCGCCACGGACTTGCGGCGCTGCTGGCCGAGGCCCAGGCTGCGGGCGAGCTCGGAGCGCTGCGCCGAATAGCTCGCGGCCGTCGACGGATAATCCCGCGGCAGACCGAAGCGCTCGCGATACTGCTCGATCGTCAGGCCGTTGCGCGAAAGATGGCGCTTGAGGGTCTTGTACGGCTTGCCGTCGATGAAAGAGACCAGCGCATCCGGGGTCACCGACTTGCGGATCTGGGCCGGCGTGGGCTTGTCGGCCGCCTCGGTGACGGCCGCCGTGGGGGCGGACAGCTTTGCCAGAGCGGCATGGACGCCGGCCAGCAGACCGGGCAGCTCGCTGATCGGCACGGAATTGTTCGAGACATACGCCGAGACGATGTCCGAGGCCTGCTCGATAAAGGTCTGCTGCTGTTCAGGGGCGTTGTCGTCCATCGATGATTCCCTCTATGTGGTGGTGGTGAGACGGTTCTAACGTCTCTGCAGCAAAATCAAGTCGTCGTCGAGGATTTCCATACACAAGCGGCCGCCCGTTAACACGCATATTATTCAACCGGCCGGTCCAGCTGAAATCGTTGCCGGAGAAACCCGATTGGTCGGATGGCCGGTTTCACGAGTTCCAGACACCGCCGCCGTGCCGATGGGCGTCCGATCGGTGACAAGCCGGTCGCTTGGTTTGCGAAGATCGGTTGCCGGTCTGATGAGACCGGTGAAACCTCACGGCCCGTCCTGTGGCGCTCTCATTGTGTACGCCGGGCGATAAGGAAGATCTGATGGGAGCCCCGGCGAGACCGCAACGCGGGTAGCGGGCAGGCCGGGAACAGGATGGTTGCCCACGGCAGCCGGAGCGCCGGGCTACGGCCACCTCGAGTCCGGTGCTGTGCGAGAACAGCCTTGGGGCTTGAGCCGCCCTGCGCCATAAAGAGGTCTGTCGGAGGAAGCCGGGACGGTGGGCGTGGATCAGGACTCGGAGCCCGGCACCGTCTTCGGAGCTCACATTCCGTTCGTGCAGTTCTGCGGGATTGAGGCGCTGGACGTGTGCGAGTGGCGGACGCGGCTGCGGCTCGTTCTGCGCCCGGAGCATGCCAACAATCTCGGCATCGCCCACGGCGGCGTGCTCTGCACCCTGCTCGATGTCGCCCTCGGCACGGCGGCGCGCCTCAGCGTCGGGCGGCCCGTGGTGACCCTCGACATGCAGACCAGGTTCCTGAATCCCGGGCGCGGCGTCCTGCTCGCGGAGGGGCGCGTGACCCGGGCCGGGCGCGACGTGATCTTCTGCGAGGCCGAGATCCGCGATGCCGAAGCTTTGGTGGTGGCAAGTGCCACCGGTCTGCTCAAGCCTGTAGGCCGGCCAGCCGCGGGGTAGAATTAATCGCGACCCTCGCAGCCAGGGCTTTAGTCTAGCCTCGCCTCTTTGATCGTCAAGATAAACTGGCTCTTCATTCTCCTTGATTGACGAATGTCGATGAAAGGCATGCCTCACTCGAGAGTAGATGGGGCGCTCCCGTCTACAAATCCGAATACACTGTGTGCGCGGCGGTCCCGGTGAAATCATCTTCGACACCCAGGCCTTTCATAGACTCGACATCGACAGCGATCTCACCTTCCATGACCATGCGTAGGAATTCCTGCGGCCCCTTCAGCGGCATTTCGGTCAGGAGCAGTTCGGGCCCGTAGAGGGTTAGCGTCTCGGTAACGTACCGTTCCGCGCCGTCGTGCATCTCGGCCAGGAGGGCGAGATCGGCGGCACGACGCCTGTCCGCCTTGAAGACCGGCTCGACCCGGTCGCCGACGGAGTAGTCCACCACCTGACCATGGGCGGCCGTCAGGAACGCTTCGACGGCGAGCGAGTATTTCAGGGCTGGCATTGGTGATGTCCACGGTTTGGCATTCTCGCTGATGCAGCCGAAGGCAAAACCGCCAGCCTCTTCGACCGCGTTCGCGCTGTCGAAAGCCGCCATGTAGAATCCGATCAGCGGCCGCCCCAGTGTCGCCTGCATCATCTTCTGGATGGTAGCGGAATAGCCGACATCGACGACGCCGAAGGTCTTGTCCTTGGTGAGGCCCTCTTGGTGCGCGTAGGCGAGGAAGCGCTGTCGCACTCCGGCTGCATGTTCGCCGATTTCCGGCGCCAGCCGGTTTATCACCCGCTCGATGACGGCGGCGTCCTCGTTTAGCTTGACCTCGAACCGGTCGAGTCCGAGATGGCTTGGGGCGACGAAGCCGGTCCGATGGCGTAGCAGAGCCGACAGATCGCCCGCGTAGATTCCGGTGGTTGTTAGCCAGGCGGGCCGAAACTCGGTCGCAAGCGCGGCCGCGATGGCCACCTGTCGCGAGACATGGAAATAGCGGCCCTCCGGCAGATGGTGCAGACCAAACCGGTCCCGGATCAGGCGATAGATCCGAACCAGGAAGTCACCCTCGCGGGCCAGGAAATACAGTCGTCCGATGTGGCGGAGGGCCTCGTGCCTGATCAGCCAGGACATGAAGAGCAGCGTCAGCGGCCCGAAGACCGTGTAGCCAACGTCGCTGGCCGAGCCGAGCGAGAGGTACGGCGGCTTGCTGCGGTCGAGGTATGGGGTGCACGCGAGCTTGAGCATGGCATGGCCGATTGCGAGGTCGGCGGCCCATGTCCGTTCCAGATCGCCCGGGTCGCGCGCAAAGCCACTCTGCGCAATGATTTTGGCCGGGTGCGCCATGTGCAGGAAGCGGATGCCCCGATCGCAGGCCGCCTGGACATCGGAGTGCTCGTTGTCGCCGACATGAAGCCATCCCGCGCGCGCGACGCCTTCCGACGCCTCGACGTGGCACCAGAGGTCGCCCCGGTCCTTGCGGGCGCCGACGGTATTCGACACGTAGATCCGCGCAAACAGCGTGGCGAGGCCGAAACGGTGCAGGATGCCGAGGATGCCGGCCTCCTCGTAGTAGGTGTCCGTCATCAGGACGATGCGCTTGCCGAGCACGTGCGCGGCTTTGAGGAGATCGATCACCTCCGTGCGGGGTACGAGGCAGCCGAGGTCGATCTGTCGTTCGAGGTCGTACGCGCGCGCGATGACATGGGCTGGAATCGTCCCCGTGGCCCGCAGTTCCTCGTAGATTTCGGAGAGGTCGACGTCGCCCTGATGGCGCTTGCGACCGCGGATCCGGTTCTCGGCGGCACGGCGCTCCTCGAACAGCCGAACAGGCGTGCCCTCCTCGCGGCAGATGCGGTATTCGACGAGCTTCAACACCGCGTCCGGGCGCCGCGCTGGGCGGCACACGAGGGTGTCGAACAGGTCGAACGAGACGAGATCGACACCCTCCAGCGCCGCGCGCGCGCCATCCGGCGAATGGCTCGCATACTGGCGCCAGTTGCGAGAACTGCTGCCGTGGCGGACGAGGCCGCGGTCGTAGTCGAAGCAGACGGTGTTGTAGCCCTGCGCGCGGCATACAAGTGGGATGGCGCGCTCGATCGCGTGGGCGAGCGTGCCGTCGGTTTGACCGCGCTCAGCCGGGAAATCCTGAAGGGTCAGGCCCGCCGTCAGGAGCGGGCGCAGGGCATCGACCCGCGCCCAAAACATGCCCCCGACCGGATAGTCGAGGTACTCGTCAAATCCGTCGTAGCGGAGTCCGAGGCGCTCGAGCAGGGCACGGCCCGAGCCGCCATTCGCGAGCCACGTATGAGCCCAGTAGGGCATATGCCCGCTGGTCTCCGGAAAGAAGAGGCCGA
This sequence comes from Methylobacterium sp. GC_Met_3, assembly GCF_026540775.1. NCBI lineage: Bacteria > Pseudomonadati > Pseudomonadota > Alphaproteobacteria > Hyphomicrobiales > Methylobacteriaceae > Methylobacterium > Methylobacterium sp. GC_Met_3. Next base: position 7,014 of record NZ_JALNUL010000031.1, on the reverse strand, counting down.
GCTTGGTGTCGTCGTTGAGCAGGGATAACGCAAGGTGGGCGCAAGCTGAGTTGGCGAAAAGAGCCCGATAGATGTTATCGCGCCAGCGCGTCTGCTCGCTGCCGCTATAGAGCGATTTCTTGGTGTGGATGTGAAGGACGTAATCGTGCTGGAGGATCTCCTGCGCGAAGGTGCTGACAAAGGCTCCGAAGTTGCGGCCGCGGTTTTCCACCACCGCCACGCGGATAGGGCGCCCGAGGCCCGCGCGGGTGGCGGCGGCCTCGATGGCCAGCTTCTTCTCGATTTGATCCGTGGACACCAGAAGGTCGAACTTGGGAATCGCCCTTGCGAGGCGTGGGACGAGATCCTCGAAGATGTCGACGTAGAAGGCGTGGACGACGACGGCGATCCGGGCGCTCACCCTTTCGCGCAGGATGATGGGGCCGACCTCGATCCGGTGGCCTCTGGTGTCGCGAGTCCGGGCGAGACAGATCTGCCGCATCTCGGCACGACCGCTGTCGAGGTAGTGCAGCAGCGGATTGACGGAGAACGGCACGAGATCGGGATTGCGCTCAAGGTAGCGCGGGCCATCGAACAGGGGGCCCGGGCTCAGGCCGAGGGCTGAACCCTCTTGGAGGTAGTGGTGGGCGGCGTCCCGTTCCAGGGGAAGGTCGGGGGCCTGGGTCCTGCGGTACCAGTCGGCGTCAAACAGGTCGGATCCCGTCACCTGCGCGACCGCAGCCGGCTCCACGGCCGGGCGGATCGGGCGGTCCTCGGCTTGGCCGCAGGTGATGTAGTGCAGCAGCGGGTTCAGCCCGGCTGCCGCGACGTCGGGATTGTCGGCGAGGTACAGGGGGCCGTCGAACAACGGACCGGGGCTCAGACCGAGGGCCACACCCTTCTGCAGGTAGTGGTGAGCGGCGTCTTGCTCCTCGGGAAGGCCGGGGGCCTGGGTGCTCCGGTACCAGTCGGCGTCGAACAAGTACGATTCCGCCACCTGCGCGACTGCAGCCGCGTCGACGAGCGGGAAGATCGGCCGGTCTTCGGCTTGGCCATAGTCGATGTAGTGCAGCAGCGGGTTCAGCCCGGCTTCCGCGACGTCGGGATTGTCGGCGAGGTACAGGGGGCCGTCGAACAGCGGACCCGGGCTCAGGCCAAGGGCCGCGCCCTGCTGCAGGTAGTGGTGAGCGGCGTCTCGGTCGGAGGGAAGGTCGGGGGCCTGGGTGCTCCGGTACCAGTCGGCGTCGAACAGGCGCGACCCCGCCACCCGCGCGGCGGCGGCCGGTTCGATCACCCGGCCGGCCCGATATCCGTTCGCGCGCTCTCCCGAACGATGATGCGCCTGAGGTGCCGAATGGAGCACCTCCGCATCGTGTTCGCGCTCGCAGCGGTCCTGCAAAGTCGGACCGATTCCGTTCTGGCGGAGCATGTTGACGCTTCTGATTGGCTCAGCGGAAAAGATGTTCGCGTTTAAATGGTGTCACGCCAAGCCATCTTACGCAGCCGTATCCTCAAGGACCATAGAAAAACCTGCGCGGTAACCATCGAATTTTTCGCACTTGAACCTAAGCGCGTTTTATCTTACTTTGCACTCGAAAGATATATTCGGATTACCGACGAAGTATTGCATGCGGATTGCAAAATATTTTCTACTTTTTAATAAAACGAAGGATATGTCGAACGTAAATGACTAAAAAACAGGAAACAGATGTCAATTTTGACGAAGGGCGGCTGGAATTGCCCGGAGATAGATTTCATGATGAGTTTCGTGGTCAGATACAGAAAGATATAATGCACCGCTATATTTATGCAGAACGGTTTGTGGAGAAAAAGATAGTGCTCGATGTCGCGTGCGGAGAAGGCTACGGCAGCTCTCTCCTCGGCGCGCGAGCGCGCTCCGTGCTTGGTATCGACATCGATCCCGCCACCGTCGCACACGCCGAACGGCGCTACGCCTCGGATCGGGTCAGGTTTCAAGTTGGAGACATCGCGTGTCTGCCGGTTGCCGATGCCTCGGTCGACATCGCGATCTGCTTCGAGACGATCGAGCACGTCGCCGATCAGCCCGGCGCCGTGGCCGAACTGCGCCGGGTGCTCAAGCCTGACGGAATCCTCGTGATCTCGACGCCGAACATCGCGGTGCGGAACGGTGCCCGGCCTGAGGGCAATCCGTTCCACACGCATGAGCTGACGGGCCCGGAGTTCGTTTCTCTGCTCCAGCGGCAGTTCCCGACGGTCCGATTCCTTGTTCAGCACAACATCCACGGATCTGTGATCCTGCCTGGCGCTGCGTCCTCCGGCGCGGACGCCCATCTGGCGAAGGCCCTCGGGGGCCACTCAGTCTCCAGCGGCGACGCGATGGCAGTCCGCTCCTACATCGCCATCGCGACCGGTGCCGATGACATCAAGCCGGTCACGAGTCTCTACGACGACAGCCAGGAGCTCGAACACGAGCGCAAGGAATTTCGCGACGCTGTGGCCACGATGCATGCTTACGCGGAGGATCTCAAACGCGAGCGGGCAAAGACGGTGGCGTTGGAAGCCGAGCTCCGCAGCGTCACAAAAGCAGGAGCAGGGGATGAACAACCACTCAGAACGCTCACGGTAGCGAATGAGATCCTCAAGATACAGGTCGAGCACCTTCGTGCGAAGTTGAAGTCTCTCGGCGTGCAGGATATGCGCGACTTGAGGTGAGCGAAGCGCGTAGGCCCATTCTCGAACCGGGCCGGTTCTCGCTGACCTCTCACGCCGACGACCCGTGGCAGCCCGCCGGGTCGCGTCGGCGCTGCGGGTGCGGGTGATGCGCCGGTCCGGTCACGACTGAATTGACGGCGGCCCGGCGGGGTGGGAAAGCCTCGGCCATGACGATGCCGGATGATGCGCGCGCAGCCCTGGCTGCACCTCCCGCCGAGGCCGATGTCACGGCCATGAAATCCGAAGCCGCCGCGTGGTTCGAAACCCTGCGCGACCGCATCCTCGCGGCGCTTGAGGCGCTGGAGGCCGAGGCCGAGGGGCCGTTCCACCCGGACGCGCCCGACGGGCCGGGCACCTTCGTGAAGACGCCCTGGAACCGCACCGACCATACCGGGCGGCCCGGCGGCGGCGGCGTGATGTCGATGCTCAAGGGCCGCGTGTTCGAGAAGGCCGGCGTCCACATCTCGACGGTGCACGGCGAGTTCGCGCCGGAGTTCCGGGCCCAGATGCCCGGGGCGTCCGAGGACCCGCGCTTCTTCGCCACCGGCATCTCGCTGATCGCCCATCCCTGGAATCCGCATGCGCCGACGGTGCACATGAACACCCGCTTCGTCGCAACGACGCGGGCGTGGTTCGGCGGCGGGGCCGATCTCACCCCCGTGCTCGACCGGCGCCGCACGCAGGAGGATCCGGACAGCCACCACTTCCACGCCTGCCTGGAGCGGGCCTGCGCGGCGCACGGCGTCGATTACCCACGCTACAAAGCGTGGTGCGAGGAATACTTCCACCTCAAGCACCGGAACGAGCCGCGCGGCATTGGCGGGATCTTTTATGACTACCGCTGGACCGGCAACCCGCAAGCCGATCTCGCCTTCACCCGCGATGTGGGACAGGCCTTCCTGGAGGCCTATCCGAAGATCGTCCGCGACAATCTCGGCACGGCCTGGACCGAGGCCGACCGGTTCGAGCAACAGGTGCGGCGCGGGCGCTACGTCGAGTTCAATCTGCTCTACGATCGGGGCACGATCTTCGGCCTGAAGACCGGCGGCAACGTCGCCTCGATTCTGTCGTCGATGCCGCCCACCGTGCGCTGGCCGTGATGGGGCTGTCATGAGCGCGGGGCTGCCCTCGGCCTATGCCCCCCAGCAGGACGCGGCGCTCAAGGCGATCGCCGCGTGGCGGCGCGACGGCGGATCCCAGGTCTTCCGGCTGTTCGGCTATGCGGGAACCGGCAAGACCACGCTCGCCCGGCGGATCGCCGAGGATGTGGACGGCACGGTGGTGTACGGCGCCTTCACCGGCAAGGCCGCCTCGGTGATGCGTCAGAAGGGCTGCTACGACGCCGCCACGATCCATTCGCTGATCTACCGCACCAAGGAGGCGGAGGAGGGCGGCCCGACTTTCACGCTGAATCGCTCGGGCCTCGCCGCCAAGGCGGACCTGATCATCATCGACGAATGCTCGATGGTCGATTCCGATCTCGGCAACGACCTCCTGTCGTTCGAGCGGCCGGTGCTGGTGCTCGGCGATCCGGCGCAATTGCCGCCGGTGCGCGGTGGCGGCTTCTTCACCGAGGCCGAGCCCGACGTGATGCTGACCGAGGTCCACCGGCAGGCCAAGGACGATCCGATCGTGCGTATGGCGATGACCATCCGCGAGGGCGGACGGCTGGAACTCGGCACCTTCGGGCAGAGCCGGGTGGTCTCACGCCGCGCCCTCGACCCGGCCGAGGTCCTCGAATGCGATCAGGTTCTGGTCGGGCTCAACAAGACGCGCCGGCTCTACAATGGCCGCCTGCGGGAACTCGCCGGCCACACCGACCCGATGCCGGCGATCGGCGAGAAGCTGGTCTGCCTGCGCAACGATCGGGTGAAGGGCCTGCTCAACGGCTCGACCTGGACGGTGCAGGCCCTGCGTGCGCCGCCGCGGCCGGACCTGATCCGCCTCGACGTGGTGCCCGAGGACGATCCGGGCCTGCGCCGGAAGCCCACCGACATCAAGGTGCTGCGGGCGATGATCTCGGGCTCGGACGAGGAGATCCCGTTGTTCCTGCGCCGGGAGACCGACGAGTTCACCTACGGCTACGCGCTGACGGTGCACAAGGCGCAGGGCTCCCAATGGGACCGGGTGACGCTCTTCGACGAATCCTACGCCTTCCGCGAGCACCGGGCGCGCTGGCTCTATACCGGCCTCACCCGCGCCGCGCAGGCGATCACCGTGGTGGTCTGAGCTTCCGTATCTGTGGATCCGGGTCGCGCCGCCACGGCCCGGAGCGCGACCGGGCTCGGGACGCGCTGACGCCCGATTCGTACCGGACCAGCGCGGCAACCTCCGAAGCGCGACCGGACGCGGCGACAGCTGCGATCCCGTGTTCGAGGATCTTCGGCGCGGCGGAGGAGATCATTCTGGGTCTCTTGGCTTGCCCTGCCGCGGCAACCCCGTTATGACCCGCCTCGGCTATTCCCGAGCGACCGCCTCCGAGCTATTGGCGGTGGTCGACTTGGTAAGGTCAGAGCGACGGTTCTCGTAACGGTGCTGCCTGCATCACCTGTCCGAGATCGCTGCTGGAGAGGTGGCAGAGCGGTTGAATGCACCGCACTCGAAATGCGGCATGCCTGCAAGGGCATCGGGGGTTCGAATCCCCCCCTCTCCGCCAGTTGCTCTTGAAAATCGCAATTCTAACAATGGGTTGGCGGTTTTCATCTTCATCCTACCTACAGTGAAACCTACAAACCGTCCGCACCGGATGCGCGAGCGGCGTTCGTGATCTCACTCCTCCATTCAGGTGATGCGGCTGCTAGAGGCAGGGTCCAACCTCCTCACCGGCGCACGTGCTGCGCCGCATGGGAGGACATCCATGGCCACTGCCCTGCTCCCCGCGCTTCGGCGCAACTTCATACTGTTCGTTCTTGCGTTCGCTGCCGCCAGCTTGGCGTTCGGCACCGTCATGCTGACTTCGCCACCCACCAGTGAAGCGGCCGTCACGACCCTGACGGACGATGGGGTCATGGAGCCGGCCACCAACTGCGAGTTCCTGCCGACCGGCGATATCAACAGCTGCACCGTCTACAGGTGAGCCGTACCAAGGTGGGGGATGTGTCCCTCACCCTGCTGGCACGGCAGAACGGACACGATGTCCGTTTTCAAAAGCGAAACCGTTTCGCATTTCGAGATCGCCCTTCTGGAACCAACGATCGGCGGTGTGGCTTCGTGAGACGCCACCAGTTTCGGTGGCCGCACGAGAGGAACTACCCCTTGCGCACATCGATGATCACCGCGGCTCTGCTGACCGCGTTCGGCGCCGCCACCCTCGTCACGCCGGCCTCCGCAGCTCCTCTCAGCCCGGTTCCGGCCGCGACTGTCACCGGCGCCCAGGACAACATCACCAACGTTCGCTGGCACCCGATCCGGCGCATGCATCATGCGGAGCGTCGCTTCATGCATCGGCACTTCCGCCACCGCAGGTAGCAGCTCGGCGGTCGCCGCAGGCGACCCCGTGCAGGCTCGGCCGCGGATGATACCGCAGCCGGGCCTTTCTTTTGCGGGTAGACGCGCATCATCACCGCAGCGCCGCCCGCGCGACTAGACCATCGGCCAGCCGCACGCGCTCCCGCGACCGCTCAAAGGCCTCATCGCCGTCCCGGTGCAGGCGTTCAGATCTGTAGAGATCGAACCGGGCCAGCCGGATCATCCGGATGGCGAGGAAGGTGTAGATCAGGCGCAAAGCACCTCCTGCGCTAGCCGGCTGATGTCGCTTTGAGCGTCGTCCTCGTACTGGCCGAGCGTCATACCGATCCGGTGCTTGAGCAGGATCCCCAGCAGGCTCACCATCGGCAGATCCATGAAGGGCGAGACGGTTTCCTCTAGCTGATTGTCGAGAGCGTCGGCCGGCACCCGGGCCGTGAGATAGGCCTGCCACTCCGGAGTCAGCACGATGCGTTCGTGAGCTTCCTTCAGCGACTTCAGATTAAATATCCGCGGATCCGGATGGGGATGTGCCGCCTCGGCAACGGAGTAGAGCCGGGTAGCCTCGGCCCATACGCGATCCAACTCGGGAACTTTGGCAGCAGCGTAGGCGCGAGGGCCAAGAACCGTGCCTCCTGCTCCGGCAGGCTCGTTGAGTCCGAAGGAAGGGCCATGACGGCCCCGCCTGTAAGCGGGGCGGCGAGGATGGCGCCGATCGCGGCGCGGCGGGTGGAGGCGGTCATCGTCCGTTCTCCCGAACCGCTTGCTCCTGACGGCGAGCAGCCTCCCACGCTTTTGCAAGGCGTGCAGCGGCGTCTTCGATGGCGCAACCGAGGGTATAGAGGCAGTCGGCGGGAGTATCGTCGTGGTGAGCGC
>NZ_JALNUL010000030.1:0-53427 GCF_026540775.1 Methylobacterium sp. GC_Met_3 | reverse complement strand
GCTAGACGACGGCAATGGGCGCAAAGCTGAACAGCCGCTGTTGCGCTCATCAGCGATCCAGCACGGCGTAATCTGGCCGAAATCAGAATGGCTGCTCTGGCGTTCACCCTATGCAAAAGCGGACGGGATCGTGTGACATGAACCGGCCACACGTGCGCGCTGAGGACGCTCTAATTACGTCCGCGCTGGGTGTTCTCCCGAGCTCTGGTATCCCAATCGAGGCAGTGACGCCATCAATGGCCAACAGCCCGTGTGCACGGCTGTCTGTGTGGGGGGGCGGCGCAAGCCAGTGGGGACGCGGCTTTAGGCGCCAAGTAGTCCGATAGCGTCACGGGGGGCAGCTACCGCTCGCGCTTCTGTCTGCTCACCAGCCGCCAGCCGCCAGCCGCCAGCCAGCACGAACTTCTTGATGAACAACAAGCACCAGCCGATCGTCGGCTGCCTCGTGGATTCCCCGACGCGAGGGCGATCCAAGTCGTCGTTGGCGCGCCGGGACGGATGGTAGCCTCGTGCCTTTCTACGTCGGGCAGGTGCGAGGCCATGCCATCCTGGATGATCAAGGCCGCGGTCCAACGCGCCGTCAGCCTCCTCCCGTCCCCGCACTTCTGGAATGGCATCATCCAGAAGTGCGTGACCCGCTCAGTCGGACTTGACGATAGGTTGTTCCTCGACAAGCTCGGGCGGGCCCGGGGCCATCTCGCCAACTACCAAGCGGGATCGAGCGGCCCCGCTATGCCCGCGAGGGTCGTCGAGATCGGCACCGGGTGGTTCCCCGTCGTCCCGATTGCGATCTGGCTTTGCGGGGCCGAGGAGGTCGAGACTTACGACCTCGTCCGGCACGCTACAGAGGCGCGCATCGCGGCAACGGTTGGACATTTCCTAGCCGCCTGGGATGACGGCCGGCTCGTACAGGCCCTGCCCCATGCCGACCGGGACCGCGTCGCCCGGCTCGAGCGGATGGTGCGCGGCGCGGCGCCGGGCGGCTTCGCGGAGGGGCTGACGAACCTCGGAATCCGGTACACGGTCGCCCCCTTGCAGGCGGACGCATCCGCCCGGAGAGCGGACCTCGTGTTCAGCACGGCCGTCCTGGAATATCTGCCGTACTCGGCTCTCGTGGCGCTGCTGCAGGCTTCCCGAGCCCGCCTGTCGCCCGGTGGGGTCGCAAGCCACTGGATAGACCTATCTGATGAGTACGCCTACTTCGATAAATCTATTACCCCGTTCAACTTCCTGCGGTTCTCGGACCGAGCCTGGCGCCTGATCAACAACCCGATCATCCCCCTCAGCCGCCTGAGGCTGGGCGACTACCGCCACGCCTTCGCTCAGGCTGGGTTCGCTAAGTGCGCCTTCGAGCCCGCGCTTGGTTCCGCGGAAGACCTCGCGTGCGTCCCGATCGCCCCGGCGTTCCGGGGACGCCCGGACGAGGATCTGCTCGCACTTTCGGTCTGGGTCCGGGCCTGGGCTGCGCCAGCCCCGCTCAATCACGCCGGGTGAAACGGGCTTGGGCGAGCCCGGTCCCGGTTCAGGGCGCCGCGGCCGCGGACGGCATCCGCGGGCCCGCCAGGGCCTCGCTGAATAGGCGCGCCGTCGGCTTTCGGTGCGGGGGCATGAGCATGTTGAGGTGGCTCCCCTGGATGTCCACGACTACGAGGTCGCCCGCGATCTCAGCCCAGCCCAGGTCGCGCGGTGCGCCGGGCCTTACTTCCTGCGAACGAAACAGGGTCACCCGGAACCCGACTCGGGGCTTCCGGTCGCCGGCGACCCAGCGCCGGTAGGCCCCGCTCCGTGTCACATCGTCGATCTCAAGGCCGACCGTGAAGCGCATACGCTCTGGGAGGCGATCAAGGAGCCACGCGATGCGGTCGTGGACTCCGGCCTCCTCCAGGCGGCGAACGAGGGCCCGGACCGCCATCCGGTAGGGCGTGTCCAGCCCGTCGCGAAGCCGGACCACGGCCCGCGCTGCGGCGGCAAGGATGCCGTCCCGGAGCGGCACGATGCAGGAATCGAGGACGCCGACGAAGGAGACGACGCGGCCTTCGAGTGAGAGCCGAGCGGCCGCCTCCAGGGCAACAGGACCGCCGAACGAGTAGCCGGCGATCCGGATGTCCCCGGTAGGCGCGAGCGCCGTGATTTGGCGCGCGATGTCCTCCGCGACGTCCGCAATGCCGCCGCCGACCACCATCTGCGTCCAAGGCATGTAGCGCAAGGTGACGAGGCGGACCTGCCGCTCGACCTCATCGCGGAACTGCATTAGCGCCGGGCCGTCCCCGATCGTCCCGGGGCACAGGAAGACGGTCGGCCGCGTATCGTCTGCCGCCGTCCCGCCGGGCGCATTGTGCATCGCCGCGGAGACGGCCGCCGAGAACTCGCCCGGCGTCATCGACAGGCGGAACGACCCGGGCGACAGTGTGCAGCCCAGCACCCGCTCGACCCCGTTGAGGAGGCGCATGAATCCAAGGGAATCGCCCCCTGCCGCGTCCCATGGGACCTCGCGCGCCGGAGGGCTCGTCCCAAGCACGGCGCACCACGCGCGATGGGTTGCGTCGCGCACCGCGCGCCCGTCCGGGCCGGCCGCAAGGGATCCGTCGGCGCGTGCGGGCGGCGCGCGCGCGGCATCGATCGCCTGCAGGGTCAGGCAATCGACTTTGTGCCCTTGAAGCTGCGGTAGAGCCGGCAGGACGTGGATGCCGGCCGGGTTCAGGTCGGCGGTGAGGGTCGCCCTGAGATGGCCGCGCAGTTCTCCCTCAAGACTCCCAGACGGGTCCGATGCGGCGACGAAAGCGACGAGCGCGGCGTTGCCCGGGGAAAGCCGGATCGTGACCGCGGCGTCGCGGACGCGGGGATGGCGCCGCAGCGCGGCTTCGAGCTCCGCCGGCTCGACACGGCGGCCGTTGACCTTGACCTGCCTGTCCTTGCGGCCCCGGTGCACCGCCAGGCCGTCAGCACCAACCTTGAGCATGTCGCCCGTGGCGAAGGTCCGCTCCCCCCGCTCGTCCGTGGGGTAGCCGAGCAGCTTGCCACCTTCCCAGATCCCCAGAGCGACGTAGGGGCTCCGGACCACGAGCTCGCCGACGTCATCGGGCCCGACTGCGAACCCGTCCTCCGATAGGACGGCGAAGGACATCCCCGGAAGCATGTGGCCGACGGGGGCGCTCGACCCCGTGCGGGGCGCGCCCCTCGGGACGAACCATTGCGACCCGGTGGTCTCGGTGGAGGAGTAGCCGATCTGAAGGTCGCAATCCGGCAGCGCCGTCTCGAACAGGTCGACATCGGCCCACAGGATGCGGTCGCCGCCCATCCGGACAACCCGGAGCGATGCGAAATCGGCGCCGCTGCCGTCCGACTCGACCAGGGCCCGGAAGAGGGCCGGGACCACGTAGGTCGCCGTCACCTTGCGCTCGCGGATAATGCGCCGGATCGCGCCGAGGCCGCTGGCACGCGTGTCGCAGACCCGTAGCACGGACCCGGAGAGCAGGGCGGCCAGCCACTCGCGGGTCCCGGCGACGGTGCACATCGAACTCAGCGGCATGAACACGTCGCCGGGTCCGGCGTGGATGGCGTCAAGCTGCTGGCGGACCCTCTGAAGCATCGCACGCTGGCCGTTGGCGATGCCCTTTGGCGTTCCGGTGCTACCAGAGGTCAGCAGAATCACGGCGGGGGCGTCGACGTCGACGGGCGGGAGCTCCGTGGACCACCACGGGTGGATGCTCTCGTCGGCGAAAGCGAGGCCGATGTCGAGCTTGCGGACGCTGTCCGGAAAGGCGATCCGCGGGGCTACGCCGAACCCGAGTTCGACCACAGTCCTGCAGCCCGCGCTCGCCACGAGGGCGGCGATCCGCTCGCGCGGGTCAGCGGCGTCAAGGGCGACGTAGGGCCGGCCCGCCGCCAGGCACGCGAGCGCGGCGACCGCGTAGAGCGAGGAATTCCTGAGCACGAGCCCGACTGCGGCCCCCTCGGGCGTCGTGGCCGCGATGCCCCGGGCCAGCCGTTCCGCGGCCTCGACCAGCTCACCGTAGGAGAGCCGGAGCGAGCCGTCGTCCACCGCGGGGGCGCCGGGCCGGGCGGCTGCGATCCGCTTTAGGTGATCGAAGACGGGGACGGCGACGAAGTCGTGGGGCAGCGGCGGCAGGGCGCCCTGGCGCGACCCGCCGGCGTCGAGGGGGCGGTCCGAGGGGGTGGACCAGGCGTGGTCCGGACGGAACCGGGGCTGACAGTCGTGACGCTCTTGGGAGTGACGCTCTTGGGACGTGGCGGTCATGATGCTCTCCTCGTCGTGTCCATCGGTACCCGCGGGACGCCGGGTCGCGTCAGAAGCGATGAGCCCGCGCAACCCGCATCGCCGGGGCGGGGACCGGGTTGCGGACCGGTGCACGCGCCCCGGGGAACAGCCGGTCGAGCTCTGGCCCGGACGCCATGATCCCTAGGTCGACGAGCCGGCCCGGTGACCGGAACGCCTCGCTCCCTGCGTGCATCAGCGTCGCGTTCGGGTCGCGGGACAGCTGCTCGGCGTAGCGGAGGTACTCACTGCCGCCGTCCCAGTGTTCCCCCCGCGCCGCCTCGGCGACCGCGCGGCGGTGGAAGTCCGAGAAAAACTTGAAGTGTAGGAGCGCCCCGGTGACCGGCGACAGCCTGAGGGGCGTCGTCCGGTGGTTCGAGATCCAGCGCCGTCCCGGCGCCCCCTTCACAAGCGGGATCTTGGTCAGGTCCGGCGGGAGGGGACTGCCGAGGCGTCCCAGCCCGAGCTTCTTGCCCACGGGGTGGAGGCGGATCCCGCGCAGGGTGCGGAGCAGGGCCATGCGCCAGCGCCCGGCGCGGGCCAGCTCCGGGTAGAACACCCGCAGCCGGGGGCCTCCGACTGCCTCGACCTCGGCGAAGGCGGGGCGGGTGGGGTTGATGCGGACCTTGGACCGGAGGCGGTACCCGGTGTCGTGATGGCGGCACGTGTCCAGGAACGGCGTACCGGAAACATAGTCCGCCCTCGCCACCGGTCCGTCCGGGTACATGTCGAGCAGGGTGGCGAACAGGCCCTCGTACCCCGACCTGTCCAGGAATGCGCACAGGTCGCGCAGCGGCATGCGGTCGGCGTGGGGGTATGTCAGCAGCTCGTCGGCGTCGGCGAACAGGCACCAGTTGCTGTCGCCGTGGCGCTCCACCAGGGCGTTGATCCAGTCCATGCCGTGGTTCGCCTCGGCAAACGAGGCCGTCGTCCGGTAGGCGTAGCAGTCGGATTGGCCGGCGAGGAACTCGGCCGTGCCGTCCGCGGAGGCGTTGTCGACCACGAAGAACCGCTCGACGCCCAGGCCGCGGTGGTGCTCGAACATGTATGGCAGCCGGGCCGCCTCGTCCCGGACGACCAAATAGGCGTCGATGGACCCCGTCCGCCGGTCTGCCCGCCGGCCGAGCTCAACCAAGGCATGTCGGCATCGCGTCGTCATGACCGTCTCCATCCGCTCGCCGGCCCGTGCCGCGCGAGGCTCATCATTGCCGCGGGCAGGAACGGCACCCCGGAGGCGAGCTGACGGATGCGCCCGACGTCCTGGTGGTGGCCGTTCACGGAGATCCGCGGCAGGGCCGTGAGGGCGGAGCCGTGCCGCCGGTCCACGTGTCCGGGACGGGTGGTTACGGCCGTCGCGTAACCATGGCCGCGCGCCAGCCCGAACTCGCGCTCGCCGGCGTCGGCCGCGCCGCCGGACGGGTAGGCCAGGTGCCGTACGGGCCGGCCGATGCGGGCGGCGATGGCGGACTTGCTGTCCCCAATCTCGGCGTCGGCGGCCTTGGCCGTGACGCGGGAGAGCACGGGGTGGGACAGGGTGTGCGAGCCGATGGTCACGGACGGGTCCGCCGCCAGGAAGGTCAGTTCCGACCAGTCCGCGCACAGCAGCCGGGCGATCCGCGCGCCGTCCACGTCGGCGCTGGCCGACAGGGCTGCGACGCCTTCGAGGAGGTCGGCGTGTGCGCCGCGGGCGAACAGTCCGGACAGCCTCCGGAACGCCGCGTACTTCTCGCCGACGGTGCGGGTGCGCATCTCAAAGCGCCCGTGCGGGCCGTCGTGCGCGACGCGGTCCAGCCGCGCGACGGCCGCCTCAAGCTCGACCCACCACAGCCGACCGGTCCCGGAGGCGAGGGACTCGGTGACGAACAGGGTCCACGGCACCCCGAGATCGCGCAGCACGGGGCGGGCGTGGTAGAGGTTGTCCCGGTAGCCGTCGTCGAAGGTCAGGACCGCGAACGGGCGACGGGACCTGGCATGGGAGAGCCGCGCCGGCACGTCATCGAGGGGGATGACCTCGAAGCCCTCCTCCAGCAGGGTGCGCACCGTCGACCCCAGGAACTCCGGTGTGATCTCCAGGTACCGGTTCGGCGCGAACGCCTTTTCGCGCCAGGGCCGGACGTGGTGGAAGGTCAGGATCACGCCGTCGCCGCGGGCGATCGGGCCGAGCCATCGTCGGGCCCCCGTCGCGGCGAGCGCCGTGAAGGCCGCACCATAGAGGCGATGCCGCCACGGCACACCGGCGGAGCTGCTAGTCGCGTTCATCGCATCGCCTCCTTGGCGCCCGGCGCGGCGACGAGCTCACCCGGGCGGATCACGACGTCGAGCACGTCGCCGGGCTGGATGTCGTCCTCCTCCGTGACCGCCATCTCCGTCGGGCGGCCGTCGACCTTGCGGTGCAGGACGAGCTCCGGACCCGCGGCCCCGCGCTTCATCTGGGCCTTGACCGCACCGGTGTAGAGCAGCTTCTCGCTCGCGGCCCGCACCGCGGAGCGCAGCCGCTCGACCTCGACGAAGGCGTCCTGCGCCTCGCCGAGCAGGCGATGCCGGCGCTCGTCGGCAAGGCGTTCGAGCGCGCGCGCAATCTCGTCGCGTTCCTTTCGCGCCTGCGCCAGCTTCGCCGTGGTCTCAAGCTGCTGGTTGCGCAGCGACGCCATGGACCGGTTCTCCTCCTCAAGGCGCATCACCGGCGAGATCCCCCGGCTGAAGCTCGTCTGCAGCCGGTCGACGGCCACGACCTGTCGGTCGATGAAAGTGCCCTGCTCCTTGGCGGCCGCCTCGTACCCGGCGACGTTGGCCTGCGCCTGCGCCAGCGACCGCTCCAGGAAGGCGCGTTGCCGGGCATGGTCGAGGACGCGCGACCGGAGGTCCTTGAGTTCGACGTCGGCCACCGCCCGGATCGAGGCCTTCGCCAGGGGCGCGTCGTCGAGGGCCTTCAAATTCGCCTCGTCCCGGCCGTCCATCTCGGCCTGTAGCGTCAGGGCCCTGGCGTGGCGGCGCACAAGCTCCATCCACAGCGACTCGTACTGGCTGCGCAGGTCCGGGGCGGCCAGGAGCGGGTTCTCGGACCGGAAGCGCAGGGCGTCGTAGCCGCCGGCCAGGGCCACAGCCACCCTTGCGGTCAGACCGGGCCGGAACGGGACTGCGCCGGGGCGCGCCACGTCCCCCGTGACGTAGAAGGGGCGGTGCTCGACCAGCTCGACCGTCACGTCCGGCGCCCGCAGGGTCTTGCTGTCCGCTAGGAGGGATCCGACCCGCTTGCGGAGGTCCGCGAGGCTCAGGCCGGTGGCGGCGACCTCGCCGACGATCGGGAGCGAGACGTCGCCGTCGACGTTTACGGTGACTCTTCGCCTGTAATCGGCAACGCCGAAGACGGAGACTTCGAGGACGTCGCCGGCGTCCAGCAGGTACGCCGCCCCGGAGGGCGACGGCCAGAACGCGCCGGCTCCGATCACCGCGGTGAGGGTGCCGGCGGCGAGTCGTCGCGGGATCCCGAAGCGTCTCATCGTGCGCTCCCCATAGCCGTGGCTGGTTGCGTCAGGACACGGATGCGGCGGACGGCCATCTCGGCCGGGAACGGGGTGCCGGCGTCGGGCGGCCCGGGCCACGTGCCGCCGACGGCGAGGTTGACCAGCAGGTACATCGGCTCGTGAAGCGCGGCCGGCGTCGGCACCGCAAAGACCCGCCTGCCGTCGAGGAACCAGGCGATCTCGGCGGCCGTCCATTGCACCGCGTAGGCGTGGAATCCCTTCGACAGGTCAGTGGCCTTGACGCGCTCCTGGATCTCGCGGTGGTTGCCCGCGGCGCCGAGGTGCAGGGTCGCCCAGTACCCGTCCGTTGCGTCGCCGAGGACCTCCATCACGTCAATCTCGGGCGGCCAGCCCCCCGCGGCCGGCAGCAGCCAGAAGGCCGGCCAGGTTCCCTTGCCTTTGGGGACGCGCGCCTCGATCTCCGCGTAGCCATAGGTGAACCGGAACGACATGGCGGTGGTCAGCATGCCGGAGGCGTAGGCCTGCCCCGCCGCGGATCGGGAATCCACCTGCGGAATCGGGCGCGCGGAGATGACCAGGCCCTCCGGTCCTGCCCGGAACGGCGCCAAGCGCTGGAGGACCGGGGCGTCCCGGCCGGGACGCGGGTCGACGTAGTATTGGGATTCGCGGTTGTCGGCATTGCTGCGGGCGCCGGACCTGTAGGAGGGCTGCCAGGTGCCGAAGCCCGCGTCCCAGAGCGAGAGCCGCTCGAATCTGTCCTCGAAGGCGACGGTCCAGCCCGCGGGCGGTCCCATGACGGCGACGTCCCCGGCCCGCACCGGCAGCGCGGAGGCGACCAGGGCACAGAGCGCGGTGACCGAGGCCGCCGCGAGGCCGGCGAGCCTTAGGCTGCGACCGGTCCCGAGCATCCCGAGCCGGCGGAACGAGGCGGCGACCCCCGCCAGAAGCCCGAGGCTGCCCACGACGCAGCCCCAGGCCTGCCCCTCGATGCCCCCCAGCGCGTTCCCGGCCGCCATGCCGGCCGCCAGGACGGCGAAGCCGCCGGCGAGGGTGCGGACGGCGTCGCTGGCCGGGGACGGCGACAGAGCGACGAGGATCGGCACGAACCAGCAGGCGATCCCGAGCGGTACGCAGGACACGGCCAGGATCATCGTCGCCCCCGTCGTCGCCTGGTAGCCCGGGAAGACGAGGTCGATGGCCGGCGGCAGGATCGGGATCGCGCAGGCGACGGCCGCCGACAGCGCGATCCCGAGCAGGCTGGCCTCGCGCTCGATCAGGCCGGCGGCATCCCCCTTCCGGCCGACGGCGACCCGGGCGAGGATGGTCGGGTATCGGACCTGCGCCACGGTGCCGAGGAGCGCGATCACGATGAAGGCGAGGTTCGCGGCGAACGCGAACAGGCCGAAATCCGCAGGTGCGGACAGGGCGGCGGAGATCCAGCGGTTCGCCTGCAGGTATAACAGCCAACCCCAACTGAAGGCGAACATCGGAAGCCCCGCCAGCACGAGCGGGAGGACGGACGTGCGCCCGGCCAACCGCAATGCGGGCAGGACCAAGACCAGGGCGAGCGCGCCGAACCAGAGGGCCATGGCGGCGAAGCACCCGGTGGTCCCTCCGGCGATGAGCCCGAGCAGGCGCGGCGCCGTCAGGCCGGCCTGAAGGGCGAGGGCCGAGGCGGTGAACTCCCAGATCCGGGCCTTGGCGCGGTGGATGCTCACCGGTCCGTTCGCGACCATGGCCGCCGTGCCCGCGAACAGGACGAGCGCGACGTCGAGCGGCGGCAGGGCGGCCGTCCACCAGGCGGCGAGGCAGAGGCAGGGGGCGAGGGAGAGGAGGGTCGCCAAACCGACGACCCAGCGCGCGCGCACGATCGACTCGGCCAGTGCCGCCCCCCGCCGGCCCTGCCGGGCGGCGAGCTCCCGATCCGCCATCTGAGACAGCCCGAGATCGCCCTTGCCCAGGACCTGGAACAGGCTGCTGAGGAGCGAGAACGACCCGAAGTCCACCGGCCCCAGAAGCCGTGGCGCCAGTAACATCGTGCCCGATCCCAGGACGCTGAGGATCGGGGCGCAGGTGGCGTAGGCGAACGGGCGGCCCAGCCAGCGCGTCCCGGCGGGGCGGCCCGAGGCGGGGCGCGGCGCGGGATCGGCGAGGCCTGTGGCGGGGAGCGTGTCGGCGAGGCTCATCGCGCAACGCCCTCCGCATTGGGACCCGCGGGACGCGACGCCTCCGCCGCATGACGGGCAATCGCCCAGTAGGCGAGGAGCGTGAGCAGGACCGGGGTCCCGAAGATTTCGACCTCACCCATGCCGTTGACCAGCACGAAGACGGTGATGTTGTCCCGCAGCGGCTCGGGCGCCGAGACCGCCTTGGCCACGAGGATGCCAAGGAACCCGAAGGCCGGGATCGACCCGACGAACCCGAGCGAGAGCAGCGTCTGCACGATCATGTTGTGGGCATTGACAGCCGAGCCGACGAACGTCTTCGGCAGTGCATCGAGGAGCATGCCTTCGGTGCCGTTGAAACCCCAGCCGAACAGCGGTCGCTCCGCGATGCGTCCGGCGGCGGCGGCCCATAGGTCTGTCCGCCCGGTCAGTGTGGTGATCTCGTTCGCCGACCCGGTCCGGCTGAGTTCACCGAACAGGGCGTCGGGATCCGGCAGGGGGACGACGGCGGCGATTCCGGCGACGAGGGTGGCCGCGGCCAGCGCAGGGATCGCGATCGCCGCGGCCAGAGGTAGCCGGCGCCGCAGGACGACGAATGCCCAGCCGACGAGGAAGGCCGTCAGCGCGAAGCGGCTGCGGCTCGCCATGACTGTGGCTAGCCCGAGCGCCAGGGCCGCGAGGAACGCCGCCGGGCCGACGGCGCGCAGGCGCCACGCCGCGACGGCGAGCAGGCACAGGATGACCGCCTGCTGGCCGAGCACGTTGGGATGGCCCGAGAACCCCTGAAGCCTATAGACGGTCTCGACGTCGGAGGGCGGGGTGAAGGCGATATCTGGGACGGCAACCCCGCCGGCGAGCGAGATCAGCATCAGAGCGCAGAGCGATGCGACGGACACCCTGAGGGCGCGGACCGTGCCGAGGTCGACGGCGATCAGGGCAGCGAGGCACAGGGCCGCCACCAGGCCGAATGCGTTGGCCCCGGTGTAGGCGGGGGTCGGCGACCACGCCGCGGACGCCAGCGCGAGGATTCCGTAGACCGCCACGCAGGCCACGGCCGGGTCGCGGAGCAGGACGGCCAGCGTCCTGTAGCGGGCGGCCGCCACCCCGACGACGGCGAGCCACGTCGCGAGCTTCGTGCCGTTCTGCCAGTCGAGGCCGACGTCCCCGATCTCCCGGAGGCGGAAGTTGATGTTCAGCCCGACGATCGTGAAGGCGAGGATTGCCCCGATCGCCCAGGGTCGTCCCCTCAGGGCGCCGAGGAGAACGATCGCCGCCGCCGCGGCCACGAGGGCCAGCACCGGCATCGCGTAGGCGGCTTCGCCGAGGACCGGCGAGGCCAGCGCGGCGACGAGGGCGAGGGCCGCCGGCACGGCGATGCCCGCGCCCGCCAGGAGGTCGGCGCGGCGTCCGCCCCGCGCGTCCGACGGGGCCGTCATGGCGCAGCGAGCCGCTTGAGGCCGGCGAGGGCCTCGCGCCAGGTCAGCGCCAGTCCCGCGAGGACGGCCATCATCAGCGCGGCGGCCCCGGTGGGCACCGGCCTCGGGAACGCCGCCGACCCGGCGACCTCGCCGATCGACAGGATCTCGGCGTCGGCCCCGAGGGCCTGCTCGCGCGCGGTCATGCCCTTGAGCCGGGTAAGGGCCTCCTCAAGGATCGCCTTGTCCGACGCCGCGACCCGCTGGAGCTCCTGGAGCCGCGGCTCGGCCTCGCGCCGTTTGACGGTCTCGACCCGGAGCTGGCTGATCTCGGCGGAGAGCATCCCCTCCCGTGCGGCCCATTCGGCAGCCTCGGCCTTGGCCGCTGAGACGATCCGGTCGGATTCCAGCGTGATCTGGTCCTGGATCGCCTGGGTCTCGCTGGCCCAGACCGCCGTGCGCGCGAGGGCGGAGGCCATGCCTTCCTTGAGTCGCAGGATGGCGGGCGAGGACAGGATCTCCGGCGCTGCGGACAGATCGCCGGCTTCCCGCTTGGCGGCCAGCGCGTTCGCCCGCACGGAGGCGTCGATGTACCGAGCCCGCGCCTGCGCGGCCTCGACGCTCATGACCTGTAGGCGCTGGTCGATCGCCGCCTGCGCGCCGGTGTCGACCAGGCCCGAGGACGACAGGAACGCGGCGACGGCGGCCGTGGAGGCGGCGTAGCGCTCGCCCAAGAGGTGGGCCCGTTGCGCGAGCCACGACGTCAGCCGTTCCAGGGAGCGGCGCTTCCGGTCGCGCTGACCCGCGAGGTAGGCATCCGCCAGCGATGCGGTCAAGGCTGCGGCCTTGTCCGGGGAGGCCGACCAGAACCCCATGTGAACCGTGTAGGAGCGGCGGTCCCTGGAGACCTGGACGTGGGACAGCACGCGCCGGCGCAGCTCGGCTTGCGTCGGGGGCTGGGGCTGGGGCTGGGGCAGGTATGGGTCCAGCCAGGGCCAGCGGCCGGCGAGGAATGCGTACCCGCCCTCAAGGGCGCCGCGCGCGGCGCCGAACTCGGGATCGGCCGCAAGACGGTTCGCCTCGATGACGGCATCGATGAGCTCTGGTCCGGTGACGACGTCCACCGCCGACTGCACGGCGCCGTCATCCATCGGATTGCGAAGGGTGCGGTCGCCCTGCCCATCTTGGTCGGTGGGCTGGAGCACGAGCGAGGCGACCGACTCGTAGCGGCGCGGCAGGTAGGGATAGGCCACCGCCACGGCGGCGAGGACGATGACGGCGGCGAGGGCGAACCGCCGCCGCGGTCGGCTTCGCGCTCGGGGCATGGGCGCCGTATCGGGGAACGGGGCGGACCAAGCGCGCGGGGCGAGTTCGACCGGATGCCGGGACTCCCCGGGCGACCGTGCGAGGGGCGAGGCGGCGGCGCTCATGCGGTGGCATCCGTGGTGCGTGCGAGGCGGTAGAGGGCGCGCTTGGCCCTGCCGGATGCGAGCCGGAATCCAAGGTAGAGGGGGGTCACCGTCGCGAACTGGCGCAGGGTGAGGAAGCCGCTGCGGTAGCAGGCGATGCGGAACCGGAGCTCCGACAGGCAGTAGGCGAGCCCTCCCCGGCGCTGCTTCTGGGCCGTGCTGGACCGGACGCGAACGAGGACCTTCGGGATGACGTGGAACCTCGCTCCTGACTGGGCCAGCCTGACGAAGAGGTCGTAATCCTCCAGGCGGCCGTAATCGGCGCGGTAGCCCCCGATGCGGCGCAGCGCCTCGGTGCGCGCCAGGATGGTCGGGTGGACGAGGACGTTGCGCCAGCGCAGGGCCTGGACCACGGCGTCGTGCCCGGTTGCGGACACCTTGATCTGAGAGGCGGCGCCGTCTTCGTAGAACTCCTCGCTCCACGACGAGATCACATCGATGCCGGGGTTAGCCGCAGCGTAGGCCATCTGGACCGCGAGCCTATCGGGTTGGCACAGGTCGTCGCTGTCCATGCGCATGACCCAGCCGTCCGGGCAGTGTGCGAGGCCCTCGTTCATGGCGGCGGCGAGGCCGACGTTGCCGAGCAGCCTGACGACGTCGAGGGCCGGCGCGGCCAGGCTGGCGGCGATGACGGCCTCCTGGTCCGCACCGACGGGGCCGTCGAGCACGAGCACGATCCGGTCGGGGGGCAGGGTCTGGGCGCGGATGCTGCCCAAGGATGCCGCCAGATTCGCGGCGGTCTCGCCCGCATGGGTGGACATCAGCACGGTCACCCCGGGGCGCCGGTCGCGTACGGGCGGCGCGTGGGCGTTCATCGGGCGCCCCGCCGCCGCAGGAGGGCCGGGATGGTCCGGAGCAGGATCGAGAGGTCGAGGAGGAGGTCGACCCCCAGGACGTACCGCTCGTCGAGGGCGACCCGGGCGCCCAGATCCGCGTTTTTCAAGCCGCTCACGTGCCATAGCCCGGTCAGCCCCGGCCTGAGGCTCTGGTAGAGGTGCAGCCTATCTCCATAGAGCGCGACTTCGGGGACGGTGATCGCGCGCGGCCCCACGAGGCTCATGTCGCCGCGCAGGACGTTCAGGAGTCGGGGAAGCTCGTCGAGGCTGCTCGTGCGCAGCACACGGCCGATGGCGGTGAGGCGTGGGTCGAATCGCAGCTTGCGGTCCGCGTCCCAGTCGGGGCGGGCCTCCGGGTGGTATGACAGGTATTCCTCGAAGGTCTCCTCGGCGTCGGCGATCATTGTCCGGAACTTGAGGCAGTCGAAAACCGCGCCGCCGCGCCCGCTCCTCTGGTGCCGAAACAGGACGGGGCCGCCGTCGATCGCGACGAAGATGGCGACGACGCTCATCAGGGGCGCAAGGAAGGCGAGGAGCGCCGAGGCGGCCAGGATGTCGATGGCGCGCTTCGTCGCCAGGAAGCAGCGCCTGCGCGCGGTGGCGTGGAGCGCTGGGAGCGTCTTCGGGTTCGCATTCCCGTTGGCGGCGGCGAGATCCTGGGCGTCGACCCTGGCAAGCAGCATCGCTGAATCTCCAGCATTCCTGCACGCCGATCACAGTTCCGGGCGCGGACGACCAAGTGCCGGACAGCGCGTGAGCGCCAGTCCCGCAGGACCCTTGATAACAGCCACAATGGTGACCGGCATTCCATCGATGGCATGAATTTCAGGCGGTCTTTAGTACATGGGTTCTATTGCAGGTTGTTTATAGGGCCGCTTCCGTGACAGGTGCGGCTGCGCTGACCATGCCGGCGATAGCCGTGGGAAAACTCGCCGGGCCGGGCGCCGAATCGGTGTCGAGCGCGGGGTGCGATCCGCTCATCCCGTGCGCGGAGGGTGGGGGCGGCGCGCGCAAGTGGTCGTCGGTGAACTCGGAGATGTCGCGCAGCGCGTCGATCCGCTGCAGGATGAGCGCCCCCCGCTCGATCCGGATAAGCTTGTCCCGGCGGAACTGCCTCAGGACGCGCCCGACGTGGACGGCGGTGAGGCCGAGGGCGTCGGCCACCCGCGTCTGGGTCAGCTGCAGCTGCAGGCAGGGCGCCGTGTCGAGGCCGGCGTCGCCGTAGCGCCAGTGCATCTGACAAAGGAGATGGGCCACCCGTCCGCGCGCGTTACGTCGGCCGAGGGTCACGACCTGCTCCCTGAGCCGGACGGCCTCCCGGTGCCACATCCGACAAAGGCCCATGGCTGTCGGCGGATGCGCCCACAGGCCGAGCATGGCCTTGTTCGCCACCGAGACGGCGCGCACGGGCGTGACGGCGACGACAGAATGGTCCATTGGCGGGCCAAGTCCGGCATGCAGGCCGCACATGTCGCCGGCGATAACGAAGTCGGAGATCTGCCGGCCGCCGTCGGCGAGGTCCCTCTGGCAGCAGGCGATCCCAGAGACGAGAAGGTGGGCCGCGGTCGGGGCTTTCCCTTCTTCGATGATGACGTCGCCCGGCGCGAAGCGCCGTTCCGGCTGCGGGATCGCGTCCAGGTCGGCCATGCGCTCGCTCCCGATCACTTGGAACCGGGCCAGCGTCCTGGCGAGCGGGGTCATTCCGGTCATCGTCGTCCTCGGATGCTCTGGGATTGATGCGGGGCATGGCTGACGCGGATCCGCCCCTGTCGGGCGCTTCGCCGCGCGTCAGTCGGGGGGTGGCAGGGCTTGGAGGCTGGCGAGGATGTCCCCGAGCCGCCTCTCGGTACTCTGGCTTTGCACATGCCCGACATCCTCGGGCGTCATCGTCTCCACGGTCTCTCGAACGGATTCCACCAAGTCGACCGCCTCGTCCCGCGTGAGCAGGTTCTTGTCGACCATGGTGAGGATGAGGGATTCGCAAAGCATGATCGCCGTCCGTCCATGGGGCTCCGCGCCGGCCTCCGCGGCGCGCTTCCAATCTTCTGCAGTCATCGCGCGCACCGGGGGGCATCGGCCGCGACACGATTGCGGGATTTCGGGCAGGCGCCATCGGGTTTGGCGATGCAGGAGACAACACAAGGGGCGTACTTATTTTTAAGCCAACAGTTTAGAGCCATTATAGCTCTCCGATGTTTCAACGGGAGCGAGGCAAAGCCGTCCTGAAGGCTGGTATCGACTGACTAAACCACGGCGTAACTGACGAAACGGAGGGATGGGCCCGTACGCCGGCTCGGGCCAGCCAGGGGCATATTTACTAATATTTAATGTAAAAGCAATAGGCTGGCTTGTTAGCGGCTTTGGATGTCGACGAGATCGAGCTTGATACTGATTATGGCTCATTAAGCGTTCTCGACCGCGCATCGAAAACAATATCGACCACCGATCGGTCTGGCCGCTGCCCTGGTAGAGGAAACGGCGCCGGGGCCCGCCGAAGGGACGCCGGGGTCGAAGTGTGCCGCGCTGCGGCGGCCTTTTCCGCGGGCCGGATCGGCGATCTCGTGATCGGTGGTCCGCCGGGCTCCGCACTTCATCTCGGGCACGTTGCAGGTGACCCTGAGCGTGCCGGGGCGGACGGCATAGTGCCAGACCGGCCACCGCCGGATGGCGCGCCGCTTCGCCTCCACGCGCTAGCGCTGGGTGTTGGTCCGGGTGTGCAATTGCACCGTCAGGCCGTACATGCACGGCACCCCCGCGCTCGCACTCACGTCGTCGGGCGACCAGATCGCTTCGTAGCGGGCCGCGATGTGGGCGCTTCGACCAGCATTTCGGCCTCGGACATCGCGGAGGCTGAGGTGGTGGAGGCGGCCCCACAGGCGAGTAGGAGCGCGACGATGAGGCCGGCGCGGGATAATCTGCCCGGCATCAGCAGCACCAGAACGAGTCGGAAAGCTACGACATCAGGCCGTCCGATCCGCCGTGCATGGACGCGATCCTCGGCTCGGCCCGTCCACCGCAACCAATGCGCTCATCCCACGGTCGTCAGGCTATGTGAACAGCTGAACGCAGCTGGAAGCGTCTGCTTATGGAACCTCGTTAAAAATCACCTGAATGACCGGGATGGGCGCACAGCCGAATATCCGGTTCTGCGCGCGATGGCGATCAAGCGTGACGTGGTCTGGCCGAAAGCGGACCAGCGGCTTTCGGCCACAAAGGTTGAGAAGCCGCCGCTCGGTTGCAGAGTTAGGCCGACACGATGCGCGATGCGTGTTGCGTTTGACCGACCGCAGGTGCCTGCCCGCCACTCTGGTCGTGGAGATCCGTTCCGGCCGTCTCCGGCATGAGCAGCGCCGCGCAGAAGGCGACCCCGTAGGCGCAGAGGGCGCAGGCGCCCATCGCCGTCCCCAGCGGCCAGCTCGCGGACAGGAGGCCCACCGTGGCGGGCACGACCGAACCGAAGCCGCGCCCGCCCCCGAGGCAGAAGCCCTGGCCGCTCGCCCGGATCGACGTGGGGAACAATTCCGCGAAGGTCGGCAGCATGCCCGAGGCCAGGGCCCCCTGGAACGCGCCCAGGAAGAAGCTCAAAACGATGGTCGTGGTGAGGCCGATCGGCGCGAGCAGTAGGATCGCGACGTTGCTGGATTGCAGCACAAGGAAGGTCATGAAGGCCGGGCGGCGGCCGATCCGGTCCGACAGCCAGCCGTAGAGAAGCGGGCCGACCAGGGAGCCGAGGATGTTCATCGCGAGATAGCCGGTGCTCGACTTGATCGAGAGGCCGAGCGCCGTGCGCAGGTAGGTCGGCAGCCACGTGATCATCACGTAGGCGCCGCCGAAGATGCCGGTCGACATGATCGCGGCGGCAGCCGTGCGGCGCAGGTGCCGGCCCGTAAAGATCGTCCAGAACGGCGGCGGCACGACACCAGCGCGCTGAGCCGCCCGCGCCTCGGCGTAGATTCCGGATTCCGGAACGAGCCGGCGGATGAAGAAGACGAGGCCCGCCGGGATGATGCCGATGGCGAAGAAGACGCGCCAGCCCGTCTCCTCGGAGAACAGGGATGCGATGACCGGCAGGAGGCTGACCGAGATCGCGTAGCCGACCGCGTAGCTGCTCTGGACGGAGGCCGCGACCCGCCCTCGCAGGGCCGGACGGATCACCTCGCTGATCAGAACCCCGCCGACCGCGGCCTCGCCGCCGTAGCCGAGTCCCTGGAGGAAGCGGACGACGGCGAGGGACCAGAAGTCGCTCATGAACGCCGCCAGGCAGGTGAAACCCGCGACCATCAGGATGGTGACCTGCAGGATCCTGACCCGGCCGATCCGGTCGGCCAGGATGCCGGCGGCCCAGCCGCCGACCGCAGCCCCGGCGAGGGAGGCCGTGGCAAGGTATCCGGCCTCGGCCTGCGTCAGGCCGAGCGTCGCGATCAGCGCCGGGATGACGAGGGCGTAGATCGTGGTGTCCATGGCGTCGAGCCCGAACCCCGCGAAGCAGGCCCAGTAGGTTCGGCGCTCGGTCCGATCGAGCGTGTGGTACCAGCCGAGCTTCATCATGTTGCGTCTCCTCCGGTCATACGGGATCGCGCGCCGGTCGCCCGCAGGCCGGGCGGGCTGCACAATGCAGCCGGCGCCGTCTCTTCGCGGACGGTCGGCCGGCCTCTGCCCGGGCGTTCGTCAGTCCTGCGGATCGTCGTGGTATTCGAGGCCGGCGGCCGCCAGCGCCGGGCGCATCCCGTAGATGTCGAGACCGAGTTCTCCGGCGGCGAGCCGGGCGCGCTTGGTGACTTCGTTCGCGGCCCGCGCGTCCGCCTTCGCGGCGACGGCTTCGGCCTCGGCGTGCGGTACGACCACGACACCGTCATCGTCCGCCACGATCGCGTCGCCCGGCCGGACCAGGGCGCCGGCGCAGACCACGGGCACGTTGACGCTGCCCAGCGTCGCCTTGACCGTGCCCTTGGCCGAGATCGCCCGCGACCATACCGGGAACCCCATCTCCTTGAGTGCGTGCACGTCGCGGCAGCCCGCGTCGATCACGAGGCCGACGGCGCCGCGCGCCTTCAGCGATGTGGCAAGCAGGTCGCCGAACATGCCGTCGGTGTTGTCGGTCGTGCAGGCCACCACCAGGACGTCGCCGGGGCGGCACTGCTCGATGGCCACGTGCAGCATCCAGTTGTCGCCGGGCTGCGCCAGCACGGTGACGGCGCTGCCGGCGATCGCGGCGCCCTCCCAGACCGGGCGAATGTAGGTCTTCAGGAGGCCGGTCCGCCCCTGCGCCTCGTGGACCGTGGAGACGCCGTGCCCGGCGAGCGTCGCGGCGACGGCCGGCGCGACGCGGGGGATGTTGCGGACGACGACGTTGCTCATGCCAATTCCTCGAGCGTCATCGGGAAGAGGCGCTGATAGGCCTCCCCGTAGGTCATCGCCGTTCCGGAGTTGCGGCCGCCCTGGACGCCGCGGTTGAGCGCGACGCGCGTGTAGTATTCCCAGAGGTGCTTCTGCGCGGCGAGCACTTGGAACGCGCGGAACTTGGTCTCCCACGCGGCATCGATGTTCAGGATGACCTGGGGCTTGAAATTGCACTGCTCCGGCTGGTGCGGCTCGAACAGGAACACGGGCGGCGCGGCGTAGCTGCGGTCTGGGTCCGGCTTGTGCCCGGCCGCCTGGGCGATCACCCGGGCCTCCTGCGCCACGTGGGCGGCGACCGGATGGTCGAAATTGTAGGGATCTTCGAGGGCGTGGGTCAGCACGAAGGCCGGACGCTCCTCGCGATAGACGTCGACGAGCCGGTCGAGGACGGCTTCGCCGACCCGCAGGGGATAGTCGCCGACGTCGAGGAACTCGATTTCGGCGCCGAGAATGCCGGCCGCCTCCTCGGCCTCGGCGCGGCGCTGCGCCTTGACGTCCTCGATGCGCACGCCGGCCTTCTTCCAGGCCCACTGGCTCTCGCCGCGCTCGCCGAACGACAGGCAGACGATCTTCATCCGGTAGCCCTTGGCCGCGTGCAGGGCGATGGCGCCGCCGGCGCGCCAGACGAAATCGCCCGGATGGGCTGTCACGACGAGGCCCGATCGGGTTGCGACCGCCATGTCTCATCTCTCCCGGAGCGTGCGTTGCTTCTCGCGCACTATCGTGCATGCAGAGCTATCGCCGTCAGTCCGAGCAAACAAATGAATAGATTGAGGCTATTGATGCGGGTTATCGAATAATGCTCGCTCGCTCGGCGCACATCGGCACGATGCCACCGGACCGGCTCGTGCCGGGAGGCAGCGCGGTCAGAGCGCGTTGAAGTACGCCTGGATCATCCGCGCCAAGCTCTCCGCCACCGGCGACAGGGTGTGATTGCGGCGCGTCACGATGCCGATCGTCCGCGCGATGCTCGGGGCCCGGAGCGGCACGGCGACGATCTTTCCCTCATCGGCGGCCTGAAAGGCGAGGCGCGGCACGACGGTCACGCCCAGGCCCCCGCGCACCATGCCGATGGCGGTGGCGACGCGGTGCACCTCGTAGGCCCAGGTCACGTCGGCGTAGCGTCCCCCCAGCCCCGCCGCGATGAGCAGGTTGTTGCCGGTCTGCTCCCCGATCTTGATCAGGATCTCGCGGTCCAGCTCGGACCACATCACCACCTTCGCGCCGGCGAGCGCGTGATCGGCCCGGCACACCAGCACGAAGGCTTCCTGGTGGATGGGCGTGATGTCGAGGTCGTAGTGCTGGGCCGACATGATGGTGATGCCGAACTCAGCCTCGCCTGCCCGCACCCGCTCGATGATCGCGGTGGCCGATTGATCAAGGACGCGGACCAGCACGCCCGGGTGAGCGGCGCTGAACCCCCGCAGGATGACGGGGAGATGGTGGCCGGCGATCGTCGGCAGGCAGCCGAACCGGACGACGTCCTGGCTCTCGCGGCCCTGCCGCCGCAGCGTCCCGAAGATCTGGGAGAGCTCGTCGACGATGCGCTGCGCGCTCGGCAGAAGCTCGACACCGGCGGCCGTTAGCGTGACCTGCCGCGTCGTCCGCGCGACCAGCCTGACGCCGAGCTCGTCCTCCAGCTTCTTCAGGCGGTGGCTCAGGGCCGCCTGCGAGAGGCTGAGGCTGGCCGCGGCCCGGTTGAAGCTTCCCCAGTTGGCAATGCTGAGGAAGGCTTGAAGGCCCAGAAAGTCGATCCGCTCCATCACCCCTCGCAGCCCCGCGCCCCTCGCGCCGCGACATGCGATCGCTTCGCCGGAGCCGGGGCGGAATTGCGCGCAGCGCGTAACGTGTCCAGGGCGGCGGTTGCGGCGCCCGATCAGCTCAGGCGCAGCAGGCCGGCGACGTCGCGCATGGTCCCCACCGACTCGAGGGCGAGGACGGTGTCGATCAGCCGGGACGTCTTGTCCGCCCCGAGGACCGGCGCCATCAGGTCGCGACACTTGCTTACCACCTCCGCGCGCGGCATCGGGTTGTCGGCCGTGCCGCGGACCGCCAGCACCGTGTCGGACAGGACCGTCCCGTCGTTCAGCGCGATCTCCACGATGGCGGCGCGTGCCGGCTCGAGGCGCTCCAGCTCGTCGCTCGGGATCAGCCGGACCTTGGCGCGCATCCGCAGCACCGTCGGATCGGCCATGCGGTCCTTGTCATGCGCCGCCTGGAACGAGGCCGTCCCGTCGAGCAGCATGATCGCCACCATGTGCTGGAGGCAGATGTCGGGCATGTCGCGGTTGTCGACGACCCGAGCCTCGGTGTGGGCGACGCGGACGGTGACCGACTGGATCGTCCCGGGATCGACGGAGCGGCGCTGGAGGATGTTGCTCAGGGCATCCAGCGGCGCCTGGATCGGGGAGCCCACCGTCCATTTCTTGATGTTAGTGCGGGAGATCTCGTAGCGCGCGCCCAGCTCGGCCGTCAGCGCATCCAGGCGGGCATCGGGCGCGTAGGCCAGGAAGTAATTGTCGGCGCCCGAGAAGATGTCGTCGATGCCGGTGCATCCCGCCTCTACCATCAGCGCCGCGGTGAGGCCGCTGCGCGCGGGCATCCCGGCGAACACGAAGGACTTTTCGATGTGCTGCGTGTCGCGGGTCCAGGCGCCGATCCCGGAGGATTGCTGGGCCGCATAGTCGAGGACCCAGCGCATCTGCTGCGCGTCGAGCCCGGCGGTGCAGGCGGCCGCCGCCGCGGCCCCGAAGGCCCCCGCGATGGCGTGGGTGCTCTTGTGGCTGGTGTTGCGGAACGGGATCGCGTCGAAGCTGAGGGTGACCCGCGGGCCGACATCGTAGCCGAGCGTCACGGCGCGCAGGAAGCGCGTGCCGTCGATCCCGAATTTCTCCGCGGCGGCGAGCGCCGCCGGCACGATCGGCGCGCCCGGATGCGACTGCGAGAACTCGTTCGAATCGTCGGTCTCGTCCGAATGCGCCAGCATGCCGTTGACCAGCGCCGCCACGAGCGGGTCGGCCGTGGCTCTGGAAGCGACGAGCGTCGCGTTGCCGGAGCCGCCGTAGGAAGCCGCGAAGCTGTAGGCGGCCTTGGCCGGCAGCAGGCCGGAGCCCGACACCATGGCGGCGAAGGTGTCGAGGATGTGGTGCTTGGCCGCCTCGACGACCGCGTCCGGAAGCGGCCGGTCCGCGGCCTCGGCCATGTAGGCGCTGAGCTTGGCCATGACGGGGCTGATGGTGCCTGTCGCCGCCAGGGCGCGCAGCGGCGCGGCCCCCAAGACGGCGCCAGCACCGGCGCCGCGCAGCAGGGCGCGGCGGCTCGCGCGCATCGGATTGCCTCTCGGTGACATCTTTGCTCCGGACGGTTCGTGGTGCGCGCGGTTCAGGCGCGCTCGGGGATCGGCGAGAGGACGGGCTCGCCCGCGAAGAAGGCGGTGAGGTTGGCCACGACCTGACCGATCGTCGCCTCCAGGGTCTCCGGCGAGCGCCCGGCGATGTGGGGCGACAGCACCACGTTCGGCAGCGCGCACAGGGAAGCCGGCACCGCAGGCTCGCCCTCGATCACGTCGAGCGCCGCCCCGGCGAGGCGGCCCGCCTCCAGGGCCTCGATCAGGGCCTCGGTGTCCACGACCGAGCCGCGCCCGACATTGATGAGGAAGCCGCCAGGGCCGAGGGCGTCGAGGGCCGCGCGGCCGACGCAGTGACGGGTCGCAGCGCCGCCCGGCAGTGCCACGAAAAGCACGTCCGCCCAGGCGCAGAGATCGCCGAGGCTCGGGGCGTAGTCCCACGGCACGTCCGGGACCGGCCGGCGGTTGTGGTAGCGCACCGCCATGTCGAAGCCGGCGCAGCGCCGGGCGATGCGGCTGCCGATCCCGCCGAGCCCCAGGATGCCGGCGCGCCTGCCCTGCGCCCCCGGCCGGGCGGTCCCGCCCTCCCGCCAGCGGCCCGCCCGGACGGCGGCGTCGAAGCGCGGGATGTCGCGCAGCACCGCCAGGAACAGGGCGAGGGCGTGATCGGCCACGCAGCCCGCGTTGATGCCCGTGCCGTGCGTGATGACGATCCCGCGTGCCTGGGCCGCCGGCAGGTCGACGCCCTCATGGCCGACGCCCTGTGCGCAGATGATCCCGAGATTGGGCAGCGCCGCGATCAGGGCGGCCGGGATCGGCGTCGTGCCGTTCGTCACGATGGCCCGGATGCGGTCGCCCGCCCGCGCGGCGAGGTCGGTGCGGGCCTCGGGCGTGACGGCCTGATGCACGGTGAAGCGCGCCCGCAGCCGGTCGAGGGCGAAGGGCGCGAGGTCGATCGCCAGGAGCACGTCCGGCTTCAGCCCGCCCGCTTCGCCGGGCCTCGACGACCAATCGCTCATGCGCGCTCCCTCCTCCGACATTCAGGTCTGCGGTCCGGCCGGGACGGGGTACAGGCGATCGGACCTGAGCTCGGACAGGGCGTTCACGCCGAGCAGGCCCATGTTGCGCACGATCTCATCCTTCAGGATCGCGATCGCGCGCTCGACCTCGGACTGGCCGCCGATTGCGGCGGCGTAGAGGAACGGCCGTCCGACGAACACGAAGGCGGCGCCCAGCGCCAGCGCCTTCAGCACGTCCGTGCCGCGGCGGAAGCCGCTGTCGATCATCACCGGGATCGTCCCGCCGAGCGCCGCGACGACCGCCGGCAGGGTGCGAAAGGGCGAGACCGTGGCGTCGAGCTGCCGGCCGCCGTGGTTCGACAGGATCACCCCATCGGCGCCGAGACCCCGGGCCGCGACGGCGTCGGCCGCCGCCATGATTCCCTTGATCACCAGCCGGCCGCGCCAGCGCGCCCGCACCAGCCGCAGGTGGTCCCAGCACAGGTGGTCGCGGTTGCCGAAATCCCGCAGCACCGAGGCGGACAGGATCGGCGCCCCCCGCACCGCGTAGGAATTCTCGAAATGCGGCATGCCGTGGCGCGCCAGCGTGCGCAGGAACGTGCCCGCGGTCCAGCGCGGGCATGCGAGCCCGTCGAGGGCAAGGCGCAGGCTCGGCCGAAGCGGCGTCGAGAAGCCGGTGCGGGTGATGTTCTCGCGGTTGCCGGAGACAACGGTGTCGACGGTCACGACCAGCGTGCCGAAGCCCGCTTCCGCCACCCGGTCGACCAGGGCGGCGATCCGATCGGGCTCTGCGGGCAAGTAAGCCTGGAACCACGCGTCCGGGTTGTGCGGGATCACGTCCTCCATGCGGATGAGGGACGAGCCGCTCATGATCATCGGCACCCGCGCCGCCCGCGCGGCCGCCGCCAGCACGATGTCCCCGCGATAGGCGGCAAGCGCGCTCAGGCCCATCGGGGCGATGCCGAACGGCGCGGCATAATCCGGGCCGAGCACCGTCGCGGCGGATGTGCGCGCACCGACCCCGACCAAAACCCGCGGCACGAACCCGACCTCGCGCAGCGCCCGCCGGTTGTCGTCGCGCGCCGCATTGGTTTCCGCGGCGCCCGCGATGTAGCCGAATACGGGCCGCGGCAGGTGCCGCCGCGCTGCCGCTTCGTAATCCGCCAGGGCCAGCGCAACGGGCTTGCCGCGCCGGCGCGCCGTCCTGGCGGTCTCGGTCGCCGCCGTGCCGGGGCTCGCTTCCGTGCGGCCGGGTAGTTTCTGAGCGCCTGACGCCATCGATCGTCCGTTCGGTGCTGGGCCGGGTGTCGCGATGCCCGCAAGGCGGCGGAACCCTAGCCGCGCGTTTCACAAGTGTGTAAGATCGGCTGCCGGCTGTCCATAGGTCCAGTTCTTTCGAGACAGCCGCGTTGTGCGCAATGGGTGACTGAGCGCGACGGAGTCTGTCAGCGCACAAGAGTGGGGTGAAACCGCGATGTGGTGACGGACGGCGTGCCGGGATAACGCCGATGTTGCCTCAGAAAATTTATATCTGTGCATTGTGGCCGCATCTGCAGCAGGCCATCAAGGCTGCCAGAATCAAGCCGGAGGACGCCCATGAGCCGCGACTGCCTCGCTCCGCAGGCGCCAGCGCCGCCGGGCTTTGCGCTGCCGGAAGGTGCCTGCGACAGCCACACCCACGTGTTCGGGCCCTACGCGCGCTACCCCCTGGCGGAGGATCGCAGCTACACGCCCCCGGAGAACGACGGCGCGGCCCTCCTGAGCCAGCTCGATGCCATGGGCCTCGCCCGGTGCGTGATCGTCACCGCCAGCGCCTACGGGGCCGACAACCGCGCCATGCTGGATGCGCTCGCGCAGGCACCCGACCGCCTGCGCGGCGTGGCGGTCCTGTCCGACGGCGTCAGCGAGGCCGAACTCGACGTCCTGACGGCAGCCGGCGTGCGCGGCGTGCGCGTCAACCTGTTCCGGCGGGACGGCCGTCAGGTCTACCGCAACGGCATGGGGCTGGAGGCTTTGAGGGCGCTCGCGCCGCGGCTGCGGGCGCGGGGCTGGCACCTCCAGGCGTGGCTGCACGCGCCGGACCTGCTCGAGCTCTGGCCGGCCCTCGCCGCCAGCGGCATGCCGGTGGTGATCGACCATATGGGCCGCATGAGCACGGCGCGTGGCGTCGACGATCCGGGCTTCACGCAGCTGTGCCGCCTCGTGGCGGACGGGGCTGCCTGGACGAAGATCTCGGGGGCGGACCGCCTCACCGCGGCGGGTTCCCCCTACGACGACGTCGATCCCTTCGCCGCGGCGCTGATCGCGGCCAATCCGGAGCGCCTCGTCTGGGGCAGTGACTGGCCGCACATCAACTATTTCGGCGGCGCGACCGACCTGGGCGTCCCGTCGGATGCGGATCTGCTGCGGGCGCTGCGGCGCTGGACGGATGACCGGAGCCTGCGCCGCATCCTGGTGGACAACCCGGCCACGCTCTACGGCTTCCCGTGAGCGCCGCCGCTACCGGGATTCCGCGCCTTCCGGTATCACCAACCGGTCGTCGAAGGAGCGGGTCGGCCGGACTGGGGCATGCGTTTCATATATGTGAATAGAATGCTGGTGGTGCGGGCCTCGTGACCCTACGTGCGGACATCCCGCCCGAGGCACAGGGCGCGGCCGTCAAGTCGGCCCGCCGCGTGGTCGAGGTGCTGGAGCATTTTGACCGCGTCCAGTGCCCGCAATCGCTCACCGAGATCGCGTTGGCGCTGGGCTACCCGGCCTCCAGCACCCTGGCCCTGCTCAAGAGCCTGCTGGCCCTCGATTATCTGTCTTACGACTTCGAGCGTCGCACCTACAGTCCGACCATGCGGGTGGCGATGCTCGGCGCCTGGGTGCAGGCCTGCGTGTTCCGCGACGGGGTGCTGATCCGCCTGATGGAGGCACTGCAGGAGGCGACCGGCGAGACTGTCGTTCTCGGCATGCAGAACGATCTTCACGTGCAGTACATCCATGTCGTCCAGGCGCGCCATCTCCTGCGCTATCACCTGCACCCCGGTACGTTCCGGCCGATCCACTCCACGGCCGCTGGCCGCATGCTGCTGGCCCACCAGTCGCGGGACGCGATCGCCCGCTTGGTCCGGCAACTCGACCGGCGTGCTGGAGTGACCCTCGATCTCGACTCCTTCTGGGACGGCCTCCAAGAGGTTCGCGCCGCGGGTTTCGGGTGGTCGGCCAATCAGGTCACCGAGGGCGCCGGGACCATGGCGGTGCTCGCGCCCAAGATGGCCGATGGCCGTGCCACCGTCCTCGGGGTCGCCGGCCCCCTGTCGCGGCTCGAACCGAACCGGGAGCGGATCCTCGCGAGCCTGCGCAGCATCGTCGGGCCACCGCGCGTCGATCCCTGAAATTCACGGTTGTAAATTTTGCGGAAGTGAGCGACCCTCCGGTCAACACACGCCGATGCGCCGGGTCCCGCGGGACCTGCGTCGGACAGACGGGAGGAGCGGATGACGAGCGGCATCGCCGAGCTTCGGGGGAAGCGCTACGACCTCGACCTCCCCTCGCTGCGCGACCAGGTCTCGCCCGCGGAGTGGGAGGCGCGGGTCAACCTCGCGGCCTGCTACCGGCTGGTCGCCCTCTGGGACATGACCGACATGATCGCGAACCACATCTCGGTTCGCGTCCCCGGCGAGCCGGAGCACTTCCTG
The DNA here is from genome assembly GCF_026540775.1 of Methylobacterium sp. GC_Met_3. Lineage (NCBI taxonomy): Bacteria > Pseudomonadati > Pseudomonadota > Alphaproteobacteria > Hyphomicrobiales > Methylobacteriaceae > Methylobacterium > Methylobacterium sp. GC_Met_3. The sequence continues at coordinate 26,330 of NZ_JALNUL010000030.1, read as the reverse complement.
ATCAACGCCTACGGTCTGCTCTACGAGGAGATCTCCGCCTCGAACCTCGTGAAGATCGATTTCGACGGCAACATCGTCGACAAGCCCGCCTTCGATTACGGCGTGAACCGCGCCGGCTTCGTGATCCACAGCGCGGTCCACCGGGCCCGGCACGAGGTCGATTGCGTGATCCACACGCACACGCCGGCCGGCATGGCGATCTCCGCCATGAAGTGCGGCCTGCTGCCGATGACCCAGACGGCGATGCGGTTCTCGACGGTCGCCTACCACGATTACGAGGGCGTGGCGGTCGATCTCGAAGAACAGAAGCGCATCGTGGACGATCTCGGCGACGCCGACCTGATGATCCTGCGCAACCACGGCCTCCTGGTCGTCGGGCCGACCGTGCCGCAGGCCTTCAGCAACATCTACCGCGCGGAACTCGCCTGCAAGGCGCAACTCATGGCGATGGCGGCGAGCACCGACCTCGTCCTGCCCTCGGATGAGGTGATCGCCAAGACCAACCACCTCTACCGGCCGGAGGTGCGCCGCCCGTTCGGCGTGCTCGAATGGCCGGCCCTCCTGCGCAAGCTCGACCGGATCGATCCGACCTACCGGGACTGACCGCCGTGGCCATGGCGCATCCCGGCACGGTGATCGAGACGCTGGCGGACTACGCGGCTTCCGAAGGCGAGCGATCGCTGCCGGCGGACGTGTTGCACCACGCCAAGCGCGCCCTGATCGACTGGTTCGCCGCGCTCCTGCCGGGCGCGCAGCTCCCGCCCGCGACCCTGCTGGCCGCGGCGCTCGCGGACGAGTTCGGGACGGCCGGCGGCGCCGTGGTGTACGGCACCGAGCGTCGGGCCCCCTTGCGCACGGCGGCGCTGATCAACGCCACCGCCTCGCATAGCGTCGAATTCGACGACATCTTTCGCGATGCGATCTATCATCCGGGCTGCCCGGTGATCGGCGCGGCGCTCGCCGCCGCGCAAACGGTCGGCGCCGACGGCGCGGCTCTGCTGCGCGCCATCGTCATCGGCTACGAGGTCTCGACACGCATCGGCGTGGCGGTCCAGCCCTCACACTATCACTACTGGCACACGACCGGCACGATCGGGACCTTCGGGGCCGCCGCCGCGACCGCGTCCCTGCTCGGCCTCGATGCTGGGCGCTTCGCCCACGCGCTGGCCACCGCCGCCACGATGGCGGCCGGGCTCCAGCAAGCCTTCCGCTCGGACGCCATGTCGAAGCCGCTCCATGCCGGGCACGCCGCGGAAGCCGGCGCCCTCGCGGCGCTCGCGGCCAGCCGCGGGGTCACCGGCGCCCTCGACGTGCTGGAGGGCGAGGCCGGGTTCGGGGCCGCGATGAGCCGGGGCGCCGAGTGGGCGCACGCTGTCGATGAACTCGGGCGCCGCTACAACATCTGCGCCATGACGTTCAAGAACCACGGCTGCTGCGGCCACGCCTTCGCGGCGATCGACGCCGCCCTGGCGCTGCGGCCGGATCTCGACCTCGACGCCATTGCGGCGATCACCATCGGCACCTACCGGACGGCCCTCGACGTCACCGACCGGCGCACGGTCGCGACGCCCTTCGAGGGGCGGTTCTCGACGCCCTTCACGGTGGCGAGCGCCCTGGTCCACGGCAGCGTGCGCCTCGACGCGGTCTCGCCGGAGCGCCTCTCCGATCCGCGGGTCCAGGCGCTGATGCGCCGGGTCACGATGGTGGTCGATCCGGAAAGCGAGGCCGCGTTCCCGGCCCGGCGCTCGGCCGTGGTGACCATCACCCTGACGGACGGGCGCCGCCTCATGCAGCGGCAGCCGACCCGCAAGGGCGATCCGGACGCGCCGCTCACCGACGACGAGCTGGCCGACAAGTTCCGCGAACTCGCCGTCCCCGCTGTGGGGGACGCGGCGGCGGCCGACCTGCTGGCGGCTCTGCGCACGCTGGACACGGCCCCGGCCAAGGCGGTGGCGCGGCTCGGGCTCGGACCGCCGATGCCAGACTAGGCGGGCGCGCCGCAAGACCATACCCGCCAGAGCCGCGAGATCGGCCGGCGGCCTCCAGGGAGGAGAGCGCATGGACACGCGGGCAATCCCCGCCGGCCTCGCCGTACAGGACGGCACGCGGTCGGACGGGGTGACGGACCTGGAGCGTGACACGATCCGCCGGATCAACCGGCGGTTCATGCCGATCCTCGTCATCGCCTACATGGTCTCGTTCATCGACCGGGTGAATGTCGGCTTCGCGGCGCTGACCGCCAACAAGGAACTCGGCCTCTCGGCCACCGCCTACGGCTGGGGCGCCGGGATTTTCTTCCTCGGCTACTTCCTGTTCGAGTATCCCAGCAACGTGATGATGGGCCGGGTCGGCGCCCGCTTCTGGCTGTCCCGCATCATGATCACCTGGGGCTTCATCTCGGCCGGGATGGCGCTGGTGACCGGGCCGGTCTCGTTCTGTATCGCCCGGTTCCTGCTCGGGGTCGCGGAGGCCGGGTTCTTCCCCGGCCTGCTGCTGTTCGCCTCGCTCTGGTACCCGAAAGCCTACCGCGCCCGCTGCATCGGCGTCATGCTGATCGGCATGGCGGTGTCGAGCCTCGTCGGCGCGCCGATCTCGGGGCTGCTGCTCGGCCTCGACGGGTGGCTCGGCCTGTCCGGCTGGCAGTGGATGTACATCCTCGAAGGGCTGCCGGCAGTCATCCTCGGCGTGCTGCTGCTGTTCGTCCTGACCGACACGCCCGACAAGGCCGAGTGGCTCAGCCACGCGCAGCGGGACTGGCTGCGCCGCACGCTCGCCGCCGAGCCGGTCCGGGCGCACGCCGCGCTGAACGTCTGGGCGACGATCCGCGACCCGCGGGTGCTGTTCTACGCGCTGCTGTTCTTCAACGTCACCACGGCGAGCTACGGCCTGAGCCTGTGGCTGCCGCAGATCATCAAGGCTGCCGGCCTGACCAACGCCCAGACGGGCTTCGTCACCGCGATACCCTACGCGTTCGGCACGCTGGCGATGGTGCTGGGCGGCTGGTGGTCGGATCGGCACGCGGACCGGATCGTGCCGACCGCCGCCATGACCTTCCTGGTGGCCGCCGGCCTCACGGCCTCGGTCTGGCTCGCCCAGCCGCTCGCGCAGTTCGCCGCGATCTGCGTGGTGATGATCGGGATCTACGGACTCAAGGGTCCGTCGCTGGCGCTCTACACCGAGAGCTTCCCGGGGCCGGCGGCAGCCGGCTCGATCGCTATGGTGACGGCGCTCGGCAACCTGTCCGGCTTCCTGCCCCCCTACCTCGTCGGCTGGATCAAGGATTCGACGGGGCACTTCGCCTACGGCCTCCTGTTTCTGGCCGTGGTCGCGTTCCTGGGGGGCGTGCAGGCCCTGCTCGCCCCCGCCTTCGAGCGGCGCGTCGCCGCCTCCGCGGCACGATGACGGAGGGACGCGCAATGCTCGCCACGGACACCGCCCTCGGGGCCGCGCGCCCTGCCCTTCACACCCGCGTCGCCTCGATCCTCGGCGGATCGGTGGGCAACCTGATCGAGTGGTTCGATCTGCACATCTACACGGCGTTCTCGCTCTACTTCGCGCCGCAATTCTTCCCCGGCGACTCGCCGAACGTGCAGCTCCTCAACGCCGCCGGGATCTTCGCCCTGGGCTTCCTGCTGCGGCCCCTCGGGAGCTGGATCTTCGGCATCTACGCCGACCGGCACGGGCGGCGTACCGCGCTGAGCCTGTGCGTGACCCTGATGTGCGCGGGCTCGCTGATGATCGCGATCTGCCCGACCTACACCCAGGCCGGGATTCTGGCGCCGGCTTTGCTGCTCCTCGCGCGCATGCTTCAGGGCCTGTCGCTCGGCGGCGAGTACGGAGCGAGTTCCGTCTACCTGACGGAGATCGCGGATCCGCGGCGCCGCGGCTTCTTCAGCAGCTTCAACTACGTGACGCTGATCTCCGGCCAGCTGCTGGCGACAGCCCTGCTGGTCTTGATGCGGATCCTGCTCAGCACCGACCAGATCGCCGCCTGGGGCTGGCGCATCCCCTTCGCCATCGGGGCGGCCTGCGCGGTGATCGGCTACGCCCTGCGCCGGAACATCGCCGAGACGGACCAGTTCAAGGCGCTCCAGCGCCGGGGCCCGCCGGAGCGGCCAACCCTGCGCCTCCTGGCTTACCCGCGCGCGCTGGTCCTGGTCGCCGGCATGACCGTCGGCGGCACGGTCGCGTTCTTCACCTACACCGTCTACATGCACCGTTTCCTGTCGAATTCGGCGGGGCTGACGCGGGACCAGACGACGCTGGTCTCCTGCGCCACGCTGTTCGTGTTCGCCCTGCTGCAGCCCTTGCTCGGCGCGCTGTCGGACCGGATCGGGCGCAAGCCCCTGCTGCTCGCCTTCGGCGTATTCGGGACGCTCGGCACCGTGCCGCTGATGACCGCGATGACCCGGGTCCACGATGCGTGGTCGGCACTCATCCTCCTCATGATCGCGCTCGTCATCGTGTCCGGCTACACGTCGGTGAACTCGGTGGTGAAGGCGGAGCTGTTCCCGACCAGCGTGCGCGTCCTCGGCGTGGGCCTTCCTTATACTTTGGCGACGTCCCTGTTCGGCGGCAGCGCCGAGTATGTCGGCCTGTGGTTCAAGCGTCTCGGCCACGAGAGCCTGTTCTTCTACTACGTCAGCGCCTGCATCGCCTGTACCTTCGTCACGACGCTGTTCCTCAAGGAGGGCGGCACGGCGAGCCTCGATCCGGAGCGGGTCGCGGGAAGCCTTGCGGGCGGGGACGACGCGCGCGACCGGTTCCCGATCCGTGACGATCACAGCCAGACCGACCAAGGATTGACCCCATGGCAGACCCCCAACTCATCGTGCAGCGGGACGGGCCGATCGGCTGGCTGATCTTCAGCAACGTCGCCAAGCACAACGCCATGACGTTCGAGATGTGGGGCGGCGTGCCCGAGGCGATCGCCGGCCTCGCGGAGGATCCGGAGATCCGCATCCTCGCGCTGAAGGGCGCGGGCGAGAAGGCGTTCGTGTCCGGCGCCGACATCTCCGAGTTCGAGACGAAGCGCGGCTCCAGCGAGGCCCAGATGGCCTATAACGCCGCCGCGGATGCGGCGACGGCCATCATCCAGACCTGCCCCAAGCCGACGCTCGCCATGGTGCGCGGCTACTGCATCGGCGGCGGCCTCGCCCTGGCGCTGGCCTGTGATCTGCGCTTCGCCGCCGAGGGTACGCGGTTCGCGATCCCGGCGGCCAAGCTCGGCCTGGGCTACCGCTACGCCGGCATGCGCCGCCTCGTCGACGTGGTCGGCCCCTCGCGGGCCAAGGACATCTTCTATTCGGCACGCCAGTTCGACACCGCCGAGGCGCTCGACATGGGGCTGATCAACCGGGTCGTCCCCAAAGAGGCACTGGAGGAGGAGGTCCGCGGCTACGGGGCCCGCGTCGCCGCCAACGCGCCGCTGACGATCGCGGCCGCCAAGCTCGCCATCGACGCGGCCACCACCGAGCCCGGCCCGGATGCGCTGGCCGCCGTCGACCGGGCGATCAAGGCCTGCTTCGCCAGCGAGGATTACCGGGAGGGTCCGATCGCCTTCCGCGAGAAGCGGCCGCCGAACTTCAAGGGCCGCTGAGCGGCCCCCGACCCGCCACACCGCGCGAAACCTTGCCACGCAGAACCCTGCGACGCGAAACCGGGAGACGCCCATGCCCTCCGCCCATGCGCTGAGCCGCTTCACGGTGCTGGATCTCACCCGCGTGCGCTCGGGGCCCACGGCGGTGCGCCAACTCGCCGATTGGGGCGCAGACGTCATCAAGATCGAGCCCCCCGGGGGCGACCGGATCGGCGGCAACCGCGACGGTTCGGACTTCCAGAACCTGCACCGCAACAAGCGCAGCCTCACCCTCGACCTGAAGCAGCCCGAGGGCGTCGCCGTGCTGAAGCGGCTCGGGCACTCGGCCGACGTGCTCGTCGAGAATTTCCGGCCGGACGTGAAGGACCGTCTCGGCATCGGCTACGCGGCGCTGGCGGCCGAGAACCCCCGGCTCGTCTACGCCAGCATCTCCGGCTACGGGCAGGACGGCCCCTACCGCATGCGCCCCGGGCTCGATCAGATCGCGCAGGGGATGGGCGGGCTGATGTCGATCACCGGCGAGGCCGGCGGGGGCCCGGTGCGGGCCGGCATCGCGGTCGCCGATTCGAGCGCCGGCCTGTACTGCGCCCTCGGCATCCTGACGGCGCTCTTGGAGCGGGAGCAGTCGGGCCAGGGGCAGTGGGTCCAGACCTCGCTCCTGCAGGCGCAGATCGCGCTGCTCGACTTCCAGGCGGCGCGCTGGACCATGGACCACGAGGTCCCGCCGCAGATCGGCAACCACCACCCGACCGCCAGCCCCATGGGCGCGTTCCCGGCGGCCGACGGGCACGTGAACATCGCGCCGATCGGCGAGGCCATGTGGTGGCGCCTGTGCGCCGTGCTGGGCCATCCCGAATGGGCCGAGGATCCGCGCTTCGCCGACCAGCCGGCGCGCAGCCGCAACCGCCACGACCTCGCCGAGGCGATCACCGCGGTGACGCGGACCCGGATAGCCGCCCATTGGGTCGAGGCCCTGAACGCGGCCGAGATCGCCTGCGGCCCGGTCTACACGATGGATCAGGTCTTCTCCGACCCGCAGGTGCAGCATCTCGGCATGGCCGAGACGGTGGAGCATCAACGCCTCGGGCCCATCGGTCTCATCGCCCAGCCGATCCGGATGTCCCGCTCGGAAGGGCATGTACGAACGGCGGCGCCCGATCTCGGCGCGCAGAGCGACACGATCCTGCACGCCTTCGGCTTCGACGCGCAGGCGGTGGCGGACCTGCGGGAGAAGCGCGTGATCTGAAGACCGGCCAGCCCGGCCCCGAGACCGGGCGGCCATCAGGGAGGACACCATGTCGGACCGGAGACGCCCATGGACCGCTTGAGCCTCGCCGCGGTCCCGGACCGCGCACCCACGGCCGCACGGGTGACGTCAAGCAGCCGGGTCTTCTGGATCACCTGGGCGGGCTGGATGCTCGATGGCTTCGACTCGGCCATCTACATCTTCGTGCTGGTCCCGGCGGTATCGGACCTCCTCGCGGCCGGGGGCATCGAGCCCGCCCGCGGTACGATCGCGCTCTACGGCGGCTACTTCTTCTCGATCTTCATGCTGGGCTGGGCCTGCTCGATGTTCTGGGGCTGGCTCGCCGACCGGATCGGGCGCGTGAAGGTGATGTGCCTGACGATCCTCGTCTACTCGGTGTTCACCGGGCTTTGCGGCCTCGCGGGCGGGCTCGCCTCGTTCGCCGTGTTCCGGTTCTGCGCGGGATTCGGCGTCGGCGGCGAGTGGGCGGCGGGAACGCCGCTGCTCCACGAATCGGTGAGCGAGCATCAGCGCGTGCGGCTCGCGGGCTGGCTCCACACCGCGACGCCGACCGGTCTGCTGCTGGGCGCGGCCGCCTCGTTCCTCGCCCCTGTGATCGGCTGGCGGGGCATGTTCTTCCTGGGCGTGCTGCCCGCCCTCCTCGTCGTGGCGATCCGCGCCACCGTGCAGGAACCGCCCCGGGCACAGCAGGCGCGGACCGAGCCCGGCGCCGATCAGCCGAGCCTCGCCGCCATGTTCACGGGGCCGCAGGGCCGCACCACCTGGGCGGCCGGGCTGATGATGTCGTGCATCATCCTGGGCCTGTGGTCCTCGACCTACTGGGCGCCGACCCTGGTGATCAGCAAGCTCGTCGCGACGGGATCGACGCCGGCCGCCGCCCAGAAGGTGGCGGCGATCAGCGGGATCATCACCAACATCGGCACGCTGATCGGCTGCCTCGCGATGCCGTTCATCGCGACGTGGTTAGGCAGCCGCCGCCGGACGGCCACGGCCTTCTTCCTCGGCGCCTTCACCATCAACCTGGTGGCCTATCTGGGCGCAGCCGTCTGGCTCGACAGCGTCACGCTGTTCATCGCGCTGTTGCCGCTCGTCGGCTTCTTCACCAACGCGGTGTTCGCGCTCTACACGATCTGGCTGCCCGAGCTGTTCCCGACGCGCCGCCGCGCCTTCGGATCCGGCTTCGCCTTCAGCTTCGGGCGCATCCTCGGCGCGCTGGGGCCGACGATCGTCGGCAGCCTCGTGGTCGTGACAGGATCGTATCCGGAAGCCCTGGCGATCATCTCGCTGATCTATCTCATCGGCTTGCCGACAATCTGGCTTGCTCCTGAGACCGCGAACAAGGCGCTTCCTGTCTAAGAGCGGAATGGTCTCCTGGATCCGACGATCTGGCAGGTCCAGATGTTTCGTCCAGACACTGCGGGGAAATTCTACGCTATCGTATAAGATGCAAACATCTGGGGTTGAGGATTAATTATCTTCGTCAGTCCACTCGGTTTGGTCTAACATGGTTGTGGGGCGCGCAAGCCAGCAATCGGTAAAGCAAACGATGCGCCGCCGGATCAGCGGCTGAAATTCAAGAGCCAACTGTCACCCGATGTACATTGCTGCCTGTAGAGCATGATTGACGGGCACCCCGGTCGGGGACATCCTCGCAATCAATCCGCGGCCCAGAAAAACGGGCCGAAGAACAAGTGGTAGGCCAGCCAATAGGCCTGCCCGGGGAACGAGGGAACGCCTTTGATCAGTCGCCGCACGTTCGCCGGTGCCGTCCTCGGCGCGCCGGTAGCCCTGCCGTTCCTGGCGCGATCGGGCTTCGCCGCAACACCGACCCACACACTGAAGCTCACCTTCGCCGACACGCAGGCGCATCCGCTCTACGCTGTGCTGAAGCGCTTCACCGAGAACGTAAACAAGCGGACGGACGGCGCTGTCGAAATCCAGGTGTTCAGCATCGGCCAGCTCGGCAGCGGCACCAACATCATCACCGGCATGCAGACCGGCATCATCGATCTGTGCGCACACACCTCCGGCTTCATCGGCCCGCTCTTCCCGCGATTTCAAGTGGTGGATCTGCCCTTCCTCTTCCCCGAGGCCAAGACCGCCGAACGGGTTTTGGACGGGCCGATCGGCGGTCAACTCCTCGACCTCATGCCCGCCAAGGGCATCTACGGACTATCCTACGGTCACTGGGGTTGGCGCGTCGTATCGAGCGTCGAGCGGAAGGTGCCGGAGCCGACTGACATCAAGGGACTCAAGATCCGTGTCCAGCCCGGCGCGATCTTCGCGGCGATGTTCCGAACACTCAGCGCGAACCCGATCTCGATCGACCTGACCGAAGTCTACCTCGCGCTGTCCCAGCACACGATCGAAGCCATCGAGACGCCGATGATCTCGGTCGCGGCCGGCAAGCACGACGAAGTCGTGCGAACGATCAACACGACCAATCACGTCTACAACGTCGGCGTCCTCATGGCGAGCAAGGCCAAGTTCGACGCCCTGCCCGAGCAGGCGCGGAGCGCGATCAGGGCGGCGGCGCACGATATGACGGGCGACTGGCGCACCACGATCGCGGCGGCGACCGACGAGACCACCGCGCGCTTCAAGGCGAAGGGCTTGGCGATCCTGCCGGTGGACCAGGACGCATACCGCAAGCAGGTCGAGCCGGTGTACAAGCAGTTCCGCGACATCATCGGGCCGGATCTGGTCGATACCGTGATGAAGGAGGTCGGGAAGGGTTAGCCTCCCGTGTCCGCCGGAGAGCCCACGCTGGCCCACGGTACGATCGAGCGGACATCGACAACGCTCGCCCTGTCGCCATACGCCGCGCTCCGCCTGTACGGCCGCGGGCTCGACCTCGTCGAGTGGCTCTGCCGCGCCCTCCTCGTCGTGGCGCTCGTCGGCGAACTCGGGATCATCCTCTGGGACATCACCGCCCGCTCGACGATCGATCTGTCGCTGTTGTGGGCGGACGAGGCCGCCAAGCTCTGCCTCACGACGCTCGCCTTCATCGGGGGCGCCTTGGCCTACCGCGCCAAGCATCACACCACCGTCGAGTTCGTGCGCCAACTGCTGCCGGCCGGTTGGCGCGAGCCCGTCGCGATCGCGATCGACGGTCTCGTCCTCGTGACCGCGGCCACCGTCGGCTACGTCTCCCTCGACCTTCTATCGATCACTGCGCTGTCCACGACGCCGATCCTGCAGATCAGCGCCGCTTGGTTCGTCGTCCCGCTCAGCGTCGGTATGGCGCTCGTCGTGCTGTTTGCGATCGAGCGGTTCGCGACGGATTACCGCCCTGCTCTCGCCTGGCGCACGCTGGCTGGCGTCGCCGGCACTGTTTCGATCGTGCTCGCCGTCACCGCGCTGCCAGCCGTCTCGCGCCCCGGTCCACAGGCGGCGCTCGGCCTGATGCTGGTCCTGTTCTTCGCCGCCGTCCTCCTCGGCCTGCCGGTCAGCTTCGCGATGCTGCTCGGCTCGCTGTTCTTCCTCCAACTGACCGGAACGGCGCCGCTGATCGCGGCAGCGCAGAACACCGTCGATGGGACGGGCAACTTCATCCTGCTGACCCTGCCGTTCTTCATCTGGACGGGCCTCATAATGGAACGCGGCGGGATCAGCCTCCGGCTGGTTCGCTTCGCGATGGCGCTCGTCGGCCATCTGCGCGGCGGCCTGCTCCAGGTCGTGGTCCTGACGATCTACCTCGTGTCCGGCATCTCCGGATCGAAGGTCGCCGACGTCGTCGCGGTCGGCTCGGTGCTGCGGGGCGAGCTGAAGAAGCAGGGCTACGGGCCCGAGCGGAGCGCGGCGGTCCTGGCAGCCTCGGCCGCGATGTCGGAGACGATCCCGCCGAGCCTGGCGATGCTGGTCCTCGGCTCCGTCGCGCCGATCTCCATCGGGACACTGTTCATCGCCGGCCTCCTGCCCGCGGCCGTGATCGCCGTTCTGTTGATGATCCTGAACTGGGGCCTGGCCGTGCGTGAAGGGGCACCACGCATGCCGCGCGCGACCGGACCCGAACTCGCCCTGGCGGCCGGGGCGGCCGCGTTGCCGCTCGTCATGCCGGTCCTGATGGTCGTCGGCATCCGCTTCGGTTTCGCCACCCCGACGGAAATATCGGCGGTCGCCGTGCTCTACGGCCTCATCCTGGCCTGCGGCGTGTACCGCGCCTTCGGGCTGCGCGATCTCGTGCGGATCGTCGTGGAATGCGGGGTGCTGTCCGGGATGGTGCTGTTCATCATCGCCGCGGCCGGCTCGTTCGCCTGGACGCTCACCGCGGCGAACCTTCCGGTCGCCCTGATCTCGCTCCTGCACGCGCTCGGCGACAGCCGGGCGGCGTTCCTGATCGGCTCGCTCGCGCTGCTCGTCGTGGTCGGCTCGCTGCTTGAAGGGCTGCCGGCGCTGATCATCCTCGGGCCGCTGCTGATCCCCATCGCGGGCCAGTACGGGATCGACAGCATCCACTACGCGATGGTCATCATCCTCGCGATGGGGATCGGCATCTTCATTCCACCGATCGGCATCGGCTTCTACATCGCGTGCGCCGTCGCCGAGAGCCGCATCGAGGCGGCCAGCCGGGCGATGATCCCCTACCTCATCGTGCTCGTCCTTGGCGTGCTCGCCGTGGCGTTCATACCCTGGTTCACCCACGCCCTGCCCAACCTCGTCGGATCGCGCTGAGCCCCATGATGGACGATACCTGCCTCGCACCCGATCCGGACGTGCGTCCCCCGACCTTCCAGATGCCGCCCGGTGCGACCGACGCCCATTTCCACGTCTTCGGTCCGAACCGCCTCGCGCGGCTCGTGCCCCAGCGCGACTACACGCCGCCGGAAGCCGCGGCCGCGAGCGCGCGCCGGCTGTTCGACGCGCTCGGCATCAAGCGGATCGTCGTCATCCAGGCGAGCATCTTCGGCTTCGACAACCGTGACCAGCTCGAGGAAGGCGCCCAGATCGGGCTACCGATGCGCGCGGTCGTGGTGGTCGGTCCGGACGCCTCCGAGGCGGAGATGCGTGCCTTGCACGAGCGAGGTGCGCGCGGCATTCGCTTCATCATGGCCCATCCGGGCGGCCTCGAACCGTCCGGGATCGAGCGGGCCGCGGCCCGGGCCTGCGAGATGGGCTGGCACCTCCAGTTCCTCCTGAAGCCCGCACACCTCGTGGAGCTGGAGCCGCGCCTGCGGCGGCTTCCCTGTCCGGTGGTGATCGACCACATGGGGTTTCTGGCGCCCGAGCAGGGGCTCGAGCAGCCGGGGTTTCAGGCCCTGCGTCGCCTCATCGAAGCCGGCACGGGGTGGGTCAAGCTTTCCGGCGCCTATCGCCTGTCTCAGGGAGGCCCGCATTATCCGGAGCTTCGCCCCTATGTGGAGGCCCTCCTCGCGCTCAGACCCGATCGTCTCCTGTGGGGGAGTGACTGGCCACATGTCGGGTTGAGAAGCGGGATGCCCAACACCAGCGACCTCCTAGAACTGTTTGGTTCCTGGGTTTCCGACGAGGCTGACCGTCGGCGCATTCTCGTCGACAACCCGGATGCGCTCTTCGAATTTTGAGCGCGTTGACAGGGCGGCATCGTCGGTCGCGATGGACTGGTCCGCCGCACCATCGGCTTCCGGGGCGAGGAACGGTCTTCCCTCCCCGTCCCCCGGGACGGACAAGCGGGATTGGGGGCGACCCACGCCCTACGGAGCTTCAGGCCCGCGGATCGGGCAGGGACGCGAACGCCATCCTCTCCGGGGAACGCCTCGAACTCAGGCGCCGACCCAATGGGTCAGCACGTTTCGCTGCGCGGCCTGGATGTGCTGACGGGCGCTGGCCTCCGCACGTTGACTGTCGCCATCCGCGATGGCCACCACCAGCGCGGTGTGCTCCTGTTCGGCTTCGACCACACGGTTCGCATTGCGCCGCCGCGTGTTGCCGACGAGGGCCAGCAGGGCCGCCATGGAGCTGAGATGCTCGGCGAGGTACCGGTTCCGGGCACAGGTGTGGATCGTCAGATGAAGTTCGCGGTTGTGCCGTGCGCCGGCCACGGGATCGTCCGCTGAGGCGCGCTCCTGTTCGAGGATGTGCCGCATCCGTGCGATGTCGACCGGCGTCGCGTATCGCGCGGCCAATGACGCTGCGGCGCCCTCGGCCCATTCGCGCGCCGTGTACAGCTCCGAGACCTGCTGCTGATCCAGGGCCGCGATCCGGATGCCGCGATGCGACTGCATGCTCAGCAGTCCCTCCGCCTCCAGGCGCTGCAGGGCATCCCGGAGCGGCGTGCGGCTCATCTCGAGCCACGTGGTCAGATCTGCCTCGCGCACGAGCGATCCCGGCGCCAGCTGACCGTCCTGAATCGCCGTGAAGATCGCGTCGTAGGCGCGGCGGCTCAGCGGCCGGTCACCCCCTGGACTTCCGGGCAGCCAGGATTTCTCAGCCTCCGACCGCAGTTGTCCCTCCATCACGCTCCCGCGTCCCGCCTCGAACCCTACCGTCACGTCACGCTGGACTCAACCGTATACAATTGTATATGGATTGACGGGTACGGGTCGGATCCGCGTGCAACGGCCCGCGAAGCCTTCCGAGTGTGGTCCTGCCATTTCGGGATTTGCGGGCCTCCATTCGGGGCCGTTCGACCCGGCGCGCCAAACGAGAGCGACACACAGAAGGTCGCCGCCCTGCACGATCCGGCCCGTAACGCGCGGGCCTGGAGTCAGTGAAACATCGCCCGGGAGTAGACATGCCGTTCAGGCGAGGTTGGATCGCGCTGCTCCTGTTCGCGCTCGCGATGATCAATTATATCGATCGCGTAACGTTATCTTTTGCCGCAGGGCCGATCGCGAAGGAATACGGGCTGGATCCGGTTTCCTTGGGGTATCTCTTCTCGTCGTTCCTGTGGACATACGCGCTGTTTCTGATCCCGATGGGCCTGCTGGTCGACCGGTTCGGTGCCAAGCGCGTCGCGGGTTTCGGGCTCACGCTCTGGTCGCTGGCGACGGCGGCGACCGGCCTGTCGACCGGCTTCGCCTCGCTTCTCGCGACACGTCTCGCGATGGGGGCGGGTGAGGCGACGAGCAATCCCGCGGGCGCTCGCGTCATTCGCGAATGGATGCCGGCCGGCGAGCGTGGGGCCATGAACGCGGCCTTCAACAGCGGGTCCTACGCGGGGCCTGCCCTGTGCGCCCTCGTGGCCGGTCCCATCATCGAGCATTTCGGCTGGCGCGCGCTCTTCTTCGCCGCCGGGGCGATCGGGCTGCTCTGGCTGATCTGCTGGCTCAGCCTCTTCTTCCGCCCGGAGGACGCGCGCTGGCTGAGCGAGCCTGAGCGGGCCAAGATCCTGGCCGAGCGGACCGGCAACACGGCGGCCGCGGGCGACCGCACGGGCCTGGTCGGTATGCTGTCGTCCGGGCCGACGCTGTGGGGGCTGGCCCTGACGATGGGCTGCAACGTTTACTCGCAGTACCTCTTCCTGACATGGCTGCCGAGCTATCTGCAGACCACCAAGGGGCTCACGATCGCCAAGACCGGTCTCTACGCCGCGATCCCGTACACGGTGGCCATGGTGCTCTGCATCGTGATCGGGTTTCTCAGCGATCGTATGATGCGGGGTGAGGTCGGCGGCGGTCGGCGCCGGTACGTCATCGCGTCCACGATGATGCTCGCGGCCACCGTCCTGTTCGCGCCCTTCGTCGACGCCGTGTGGCTGATCCTGGCGCTGATCGCGGTATCCCTGACCGGCATCGCCTCGACGACGTCGCTGACGTTCTCCCTGGTCAACGACCTGCTGCCTAACCCGCGCGATATCGGTGTCGCCATGGCCTTCGTCGTGGTCGGCGGCAACGTCTTCGGGCTGATGGCGCCGATCGTGACCGGGTACGTCATCCGGGCGACGGGCAGCTACGACGGCGCCTTCTACGTCGCCGGTGCCCTCCTCATCTGCGGCGCGGCCTCGGTCCTGACGCTCACCCGCACGCCGATCGGCGCGCGGCGATCCGAAGTCGAGGCAGAGGTCGCTCCCCTGTCGCAGCGGATCTGAGGCCGTCATGTTCGCTTTCGTCGGATCACGCACGACGGTCGAGCGCAACGCGCGGGGCGAGGGTCTGTCGGTCTACGCGGTCCTGCCCGACGGCACCTGGGAGCTGCGCCATGTGCTGCGTGGCCTGACCAACCCGTCCTATCTCGCCCTGAGCCGGGCGGCGGATCGGCTCTACGCCGTGCACGGCGACGGAGAGAGCGTCAGCGCCTTCGCGGTCGCGCGGGACGGTGCCGTCTCGCTCCTCGGCACACGAGCGACCGAGGGGCGAAACCCCGTCCACCTCCTGATCCACGAACGCGCGCGCGCGCTCCTCGTCGCGAATTACGCCACCGGGAGCCTCGCGCGCCTACCGATCCACGCGGACGGCACGCTCGGCTGCGTGGCCCAGCGTCTCGAACTGCCGGGTCAGACGGGCCCGCATCGAACCCAGCAGACGGGGTCTCATCCCCATCAGGTCGTGCTGGACCCGACCGGCGACCGGGTCATCGTGCCGGACAAGGGCCTGGACCGAGTGTTCGTCGTCGCCGTCGGACGCGATGACGGCCGCCTCGCACTCAGTCCGGACGGACCGCCACCCGGCCGCGAGGGCGCCGGGCCGCGCCATGCCGTCTTCGATCGTTCCGGCACCATCCTCTTCGTGGCGAACGAGCTCGACTCGACGGTCACCCGCTTCGCCTATGAGGCAGGCAGCGGCCGTCTCTCGCCGCGCGAGATCGTCTCCACGCTGCCGGCCAGCTGCCTCAAGACCAGCCACGCCGCCGGCATCGCGCTGACCCCGTGCGGGCGCTGGCTCTACGTGTCGAACCGTGGCGACGACAGCATCGCAGTCATCGCTGTGGAGGCCGCGGGCCTGAGGCCGAAGGCCTGGATCCCGACCGGGGGCGCGAAGCCGCGTTTCATCACGCTGGACCCCACCGGACTGACGCTGCTGGTCGCGAACGAGGACAGCGATACGATCGTATCCTTCGCCGTGGATCAGGTCACCGGCGCTCTCGCCCGGACCGGGCAGGCGGTCGAGACCGGATCGCCCGTCTGCGTCGTGTTCGGCAGCCCGGCGGCATGATGGATCAGCGCTCCGCGCCGCCACGGCCTGCCGGACCCGGCGGTAGATGGCCGCCTTTCTCCTCACAGATCGAATCCCCGTCCGACCCCGGATCCGCGCCCATGACCGACGAGCGAATTTCCCCAGACCGGCTGCGCGCCTTCGCGACGGCCGCCTACGCGACCACCGGCATGCCGGAGGATTGGGCGGCGCTGTGCGCCGACACGCTCGTGCAGGCCGATCTCTGGGGGCACCAGTCGCACGGCGTCATGCGCTTACCCTGGTACATGGCCCGGTTGCGGGCCGGCGTCTGCGATCCGCTCGCCGAACCCGAACTCGTGGTCGACGGCGGTGCGATCGCGGTCCTCGACGGCCGCGAGGCCATGGGACAGATCTCGGCTGCCCGCGCGGCGCAGGAAGCGGTCGATCGAGCAAAGCGGCACGGCATCGGCGCCGTGGCGGTCCGCAACTCGAACCACTTCGGAACCGCGATGTACTTCACGCTGATGGCGGCGCGCGCGGACTGCGTCGGCTTTCTCTCGACGAACGCCAGCCCCGCCATGGCGCCCTGGGGCGGGCGGCGGAAGGTCGTCGGCAACAATCCGTGGTCCTGGGCCGCACCCGCCGGCACCCACGCGCCTCTGGTGCTCGACATCGCCAACACGGGCGTGGCCCGCGGCAAGATCTACCTCGCGCGTCAGAGGGGGCAAACGATCCCGGAAGGCTGGGCGATCAACGCTGAGGGCGCGCCGACCATCGATCCGCAGGAGGCGATCGACGGCATCATCCTGCCCATGGCGCAGCACAAGGGCTATGCCATCTCGGTCGCGATGGACATGCTCTCGGGGGTTCTCACCGGCAGCGCCTTCGGACCCGGGGTGCACGGGCCGTATCAGGCCCGGGAACGCAGCGGCGCCGGTCACCTGATGATCGCCCTCGATATCGCGGCATTCCAGCCGATCGAGAACTTCGGCACGCGCATGGACGAGATGATCGCGGGCCTGAAGGCCGTCCCGCTGGCACAGGGATACGACGAGGTCTTCTATCCCGGCGAGATCGAGGCTCGGAACGACGCCGATCATCGGCGCGCCGGGTTGCAGCTGCCCGACGACACGCTGGACGACTTGCGAACACTCGCGGGCGAGATCGGGCTCGCGGACCGGCTTCCTTTCTCCTGAGCGGCGCGGCGTCCGGGGCCTGGCAAAGTCTGCTGACGCGACGACACGACCGCGGATCCTGCCCGGTCACTCCGCGAAGCGGCGCGGGGAGCCTCCTGCGCCGCTCGTCACCCGCGCGCCCGATAACGCGCGCTGCGCACTCTGCCGAACGCTCAGCACCGAGCGGCCTGAAGCACCGGGGCGACAAGTCGATGGGTGATGGACCCGAATTTGCAGCGATATTCGAGCGAAGAGACGAAACAATTAAGACAGTCGAGTTGCTGAACACGATGCCACAGATAAACTCGGGTCAGCTGCTCGAAAGCCTCGATCGATCAGCGCTCACGCCCAAACACTGGCGCATGTACGTGACGGCCGCGCTCGGCCATCTGTTCGACGGCTTCGACATCAACATGATGGGCTTCGCGCTGCCCGGCATCGTCGCGGCCTTCGCGCTCAGCCCAGCTCAGGCCGGCATCCTCGCCTCGAGCGTCTTCATCGGCATGCTGATCGGCTCGACCTGTGTCGGCTTCCTCGCCGACCGGTTCGGACGCAAGTGGACGATGGTCGGCGCGATCACCGCCTATTGCGCCCTCAGCTGCGCCGTCGCGTTCGCCTGGAACCACGACTCACTCCTGGTGCTGCGGATCCTCCAGGGTATCGGTTTGGGGGCGGAGGTGCCGCTCGTCTTCACGTACCTCTCCGAGTTCATCCCGACGCGCCGGCGCGGCCTCATGCTCGCCTCGACCGTGGCGTTCTGGCAAGGCTCGAGCTTCCTCGCGGCGATGGTCGCCCTCTTCATCATCCCGGCGTTCACGTGGCGGGGAATGTTCATCGCGGGAGCCGTTCCAGGCCTCGTTCTGATCGTGCTCTGGGTGATGCTACCCGAGTCGGTCCGCTTCCTCATCGCCCGCGGACGTCTCGAACAGGCCGGCCGCATCGTCGATGGTCTCAGCACCATCGACCCACGGACGCTTCCGCCGCCCCGACATCGACCGCCGGCCGAGCCGGCGCACCTGAGTGCAATTCTGCGCGGCGGCTATCTGCGGCCGACCGCGAGCATCTGGCTGATGCAGCTCACCGGCGGGGCGGTGTTCTTCGCCGTGGCGATCTGGCTGCCGTCGATCTTCGCGCGGATGGGCTTTCCGGTGGTCAAAAGCTTCGCGTTCACCGGACTGATCGCCGGGACGGGCGCGCTGGGCAACATCGCGGGCGGCCTGCTGCTGGATCGTTGGGGGCGGCGCACGACCGTCCCGGTGTTCCTCTGCGTCGGGGGTCTCCTCATGTTCGCGTGGGGGCAGGCCACCGAATCCTGGTCCATCCTCGGGCTCGGCGCGCTGACGGCGTTCTTCGCTTCGGGCGGTGCGGGCGGTCCACTCTTCGCCTACACGAGCGAGGTCTACCCGACGCGGTACCGCGCGGTCGGGACGGGCTGGGCCGCGGCCTGGCAGAGGATCGGCGGGATCGTCGCGGCGCCGATGCTCGGATGGATGCTGGGCAGCGGCGCCCCCAACTACGCCTTCTTCACCGCCTTGGGCGTCCTGCTGCTGATCGGGGGTGTCGGGGGCTACCTCCTCGGCTACGAGACGCGCGGCAAATCACTGGAAGCGGTCGCGGCGGAACTCGCCGGGACGACGGGTCAGGTGTGAGACGATGCCGCATTTCGAACGCGACAGACGCCGGCTGCACTACGAGGTGCTCGGCCGGGGCGATCCCGTGATGCTGATTCACGGTTTCACGAACGCCGGGTGGTCCTGGATGAACCAGGTCGCCGCCCTGGTGTTCGCCGGCTACAGTGTGATTCTGCCCGATCTGCGCGGGCACGGCCTGTCGGATCCCGCCGCCGACGTCACCACCGTGGACGATCTGACCCGGGATGTGATCGGGTTGCTCGACCATCTCGCGATCGCGCGCGCCTCGGTCTGCGGCTTGTCGCTCGGCGGCATGATCGCGCTGACGCTCGCGCTCGAGCAGCCGCAGCGGGTCGACCGGCTGGTCGTGGCCAACTCGCGGGCCGCGTTCAACGACCCGGCGACGGCGGGTCTCGTCTCCGGCTGGGTCGAGATGTTTCATCAGCCGGGCGGGCCACTCCGACGCTTCCAAGCGACGTGGCCCGTGATGCTCAACGCGCAGTACCGGGAAAGCTCGGCCGGACGCGCGACTTACGCAACTTGGTGCCGCTTGGCCGAGCGACACAGCGGGTCCTCACTCGCGAACGTCGCCCTCGGCATGCGCGCGTTCGACGTCGCGGGCCGCCTCCAGGGTATCGGGCATCCCACCCTGGTGATCGCCGGCGAAGAGGACAGGCTGTTCCCGCCCGCCGTCGCGCGCGAGGTCAGCGACGGCATGGCCGATGCGCAATTCACGATCATCCCTGGGGCCGCGCACATCTCGTCTCTGGATAGCGCGGAGGCGTTCAACGCGCGCCTGCTCGCCTTCCTCGCCGGTTGATCGAGAACGCTGAACCCCTCGGATGTCCCGCTGATACGGGTCCTTCCCTTAGCGTGGCGGGACGTCCCAACCCGCCTGCTTCAGCCGGGCGCTCCCGTTCGGTCCGGTCACGAAGGCGATGAAGGCGCGTGCCGCGCTCGGGTCCTGCGTCTTTGTCGTGACGGCGGCGGCGTAGGGCGTCCACGTGTTGACGGCCTCGGGCAGGAACCCCGCGAACGCCACACCTGGTGCGTCGATGAGCTCGCTGGCCTGTGTCAGCCCGATCGCTGCCCGGCCCAAGGCGACGGCAGATGCCACCTCGGCGCCGGTGGCGCAGAGCACCGCTCTGGCCTGCACGGCCTCAGCGAGGCCGAGCCGGGTCAGCATCCCGTCGAAGAAGGCGCCCGCCGAGCCGCCGCCCTTGGGATCGATGTAGGCCACGGCGGGCGCCGCAAGGAGCGCGGTGCGGAAACCTGCCCCGCCCGTCAGGTCGGGGAGCGCGGCCCCGGATTTGACGGCGGCGCCGAGCCGCATACGTGCGACATCGACCTTGGTCTCCGGCCGGACGTCGCCGCGCGCGACCAGCGCGTCGATGCCGGCCGAGGCGGTCATGACCACGTCGGCGTCTTCGTGCGCGGCAAGCTTAGCGAGGACGCCGCCCGCATTGGTGATCGTCAAGACGAGGTGATCGCCGGTCATTGCCTCGAACGGCCCGGCGAGGTCGCGCAGGCTGGACGCGTAGACGCCCGTCGCAAGCACACGGATGTCGGCCGCCGCCGCGGGCGGGCTTAGCGCTGCCATGCAGCAGGCGATCGACAGCAGCTGAGCTCGGCACATGGAATTTCTCCTCGGGCGCGACGCCCGCGATCGCGCGAACCGACGGGATGCGTCGGATTGCGGAACGCGGAGCGCCGCACTCTACACACGATGGGCCGCGTCCGGCCGCTGTCCGCCGCCCCGCCTGTCGCGCCCTCCCCCGTCGCGCCCTCCCCCGTCCGAGCGCGGCCCCGGAGACGCCCGATACGGCGGCACCGGGACGCCTCTCCTCGTGGCATCGCCGCACGGTCGCCCGGGGAAGTGAGCCCGGACAGCGAGGGCGGGCTGTCGGCCACGGAGCGCGGAGCGGGCGGTGCTCGAAGCCGGGACTTGCCCCTCATCCTGCCTCGGGTGTTTTCGCCCGCGGGGCGAGCGTTGCGGCCTACGCCCGCTCGCCCGGTAGGACGGGGATCAGCGGGGCGCGCGTGCGGCCCAATCCCAACGCGAGCGCGGCGCCCGTGGCCGTGACCAGGGCGAGCGGCAGCAGGCCCAGCGCGTAGCTGCCGCTCGCATCCTTGATCACGCCCATCAGGAACGTCCCGACGAAGGCGCCGAGATTGCCGATGGCGTTGATCTGCGCGATCCCGGCCGCGGACGCGCCCGGCGGCAGCCATTCCGTGACCATGGCCCAGAATGGGCCCTTGACGGCGTAGGTCCCCAGGATCGCGAGGAACAGGATCGCGACCGTTGATCCGAACCCCTGCGCGGCCAGCGCCGCCGCGAGGCAGAGCGCGGTGAGCGCCTGCGGCCCGGCCACGTGCCAGGCCCGCTCCCCCGTGCGGTCCGAGCGTCGGGCCCAAAGCACCATCAGCCCGGCCGCGACCCCGAACGGCACCGAGTTGAGCAGGCCGATCTCCATGGTTGAGAGGCCATAGGACTTGAAGATCTGCGGCTGCCAGATCGACAGGCACGCGCTCGCGCCGACACTGCCGGCGAAGATCAGGCCGGCCGCCAGCACGCGTCGATCGAGGATCACCCGCCAGACGGACGGCCGGACCAGCGGCTGCTCCGCGCGCTCGGCGTCCAAACGTCCGGTGAGCCAGCCGCGCTGCGCTGCGTCGAGCCAGGGCGCCCGGTCCGGGCCCTCCGGGAGGAACCGAAGGACGAGCAAGCCCAGCACCACGGCCGGCATCGCCTCGACGATCGACATCAGCTGCCAACCGCGCAGACCCAGCCAGCCGTCGAGCCCGAGCAGTGCCGCCGAGAGCGGCGAGCCGACGAAGTTCGACAGGGGCACGGCCACCGCGAAGAGGGCGATCACCCGGGCGCGATAGGCCTTCGGGAACCAGCGCGTCAGGTAGAAGATCACGCCGGGATAAAAGCCGGCTTCAGCCGCGCCGAGCAGGAAGCGGACCGCGCAGAACGAGACCGGTCCGACGACGAGCGCGGTGGCCGCGGAGATCAACCCCCAGGTGATCATGATCCGGGCCAGCCACAGGCGGGCGCCGAACCGCTCGAGCATCAGGTTCGAGGGCACCTCGAACAGGAAGTAGGCGACGAAGAACAGGCCCGCGCCCAGGCCGAAGACCGAGGCCGAGAGGCCGGCATCGGCGTTCATCTGCAGCGCCGCGAAGCCGACATTGACCCGGTCGATGAAGGCGACGAGGAAGCCCAGCATCAAGAGCGGCATGATCCGGAGCGTGACGCGCCGCATCGTCGCCCGCTCGATCTCGGACGGGGTGTCGTCGCTCGTCGATGTCACGGGCCGCTCCGGGTCTGAGGGGGCATCCGCGCGCGGATGCTGGTCCGGGCGCAGGCGACCGGCAGCACGGGCTGTGCCAGCCCGGCCCGTCAGGTGCCGACCCGGAGCGGGGCGGCGAGCTTGCGCAGGTAGGCGATGACCGACAGGGCCGTGATGCGGCCCGTACGGGGGTTCTCGTCGGTCGGCACGTTCTCGATCGTCATGGAGAACCGCGCCGCGTCGGCCTCGACCTCGATGCGGTGGGTGTTGCGGTCGAGGTTCGGGTCCGCCCAGATCTCGAGTTCGGTCCGATCCGGTCCGATGCCGGCGAGCGAGAGCGCGACCGCGACGTTGAGGTTGGCCGGAAACCCCCGCGCCGCCTCGCGCGGGCTGCCCGAGAAGACCCGCATCGGCTCGGTGATGCCGGCGATCGCGATGCCGTTCTCCACGAGGTAGGGCGCGCCGACGAGGCCGCGCACGGGCTTGCGGGTGATCATCCGCACGGTGTGGATCGTTCCCTCCGCGGCGGCCGTCACGGCATCGAGGCCGAGTAAGGCGCCGGTCGGCACGACGATCTGCCCGCCGTTGGCACGCGCCGCCGCCACGAGGTCCTCGTGGTCGAGGAGCGCCCCGCAGCTCAGCACGACGGCGGTTTTGCCCGCCGTCACGAACGGCCGCACGATCGCGGGGAGGTGCTGGGACGGCGCGCATTCCAGCACGATGTCGGCCCGCGGCTCCAGAGCGTCGAACGCTGTGACGACCTCGGGCGGTTCAGCGAACGCCGCGAGCGCAGCGCGGGCTTTGCCGGCGTCGCGGACCGCGACGGCGGTCAGGGTCAGACCCGGTATGGCCCCCCCGTCGAGTGCGCGCGCCACGGCGCGCCCGACGGTGCCGAGGCCGGCGATCGCGACGCGCCCACCGCGGACCGGCGATCTGGCTGCTTCCTGCGTCGGCATGCTGGGGTCCCGTTTTATCGCGGCCGAAACGGCCGGCCACCGCCACCCTTACGCATCGGCTGTGCCGAACAATGACGCGGATCGGCTCCATCTTGGACCGCCGATCAACCGGCTGCTAGGCCCGAACGCGCCGCCGGCATGCGGCTTGCCATGTGCCCCCGGGGATGTGACCCTGACTGGCGCGCCGGGCGCGTGCGTGCTCGACGAGGTGCAGGATGGATCGCCGTCGTTTCCTCCGGCTCGCAGCGGCCCCGGCCCTCACCGCGGGCATCGCACGGCCGGTCCGCGTCGCCGCGCAGGGCACACGCGTCCTGCGCTACGTGCCCTACACCGACGTCACGGTCCTCGACCCCACCTGGAGCACCGCCTACGTCACCCGCGACCACGCGGCGATGGTCTACGACACGCTGTTCGCCCTCGACGAACGGCTGACGCCCCAGCCCCAGATGCTCGATGGCCACACGGTCTCGGACGATGGCCTCACCTGGGATCTCACGCTACGGCCGGGACTGAACTTCCACGACGGCTCGGCCGTACTCGCCCGCGATTGCGTCGCGAGCCTCGTGCGCTGGGCGCGCCGTGACGCCTTCGGCGGGGCGCTGATGGCCGTGACCGACGAACTCGCGGCACCCGACGACGGCACCATCCGCTTCCGCCTCAAGCGGCCCTTCCCGCTCTTGCCCTACGCCCTGGCCCGCAACGGCGCCCCCTACCCCGCAATCATGCCCGAGCGGCTGGCACGGACCGACGCCTTCACCCAGCTCACCGAGATTGTCGGGAGCGGCCCGTTCCGCTTCAAGGCGGACGAGCGCGTCGTCGGCGCGCGCGCCGTGTACACCCGGTTCGAGGGCTATCGCCCGCGCGAGACCGGGACGCCGAGCGGCTCCGCCGGGCCGAAGATCGTGCATTTCGACCGGGTCGAGTGGCTCGTCCAGCCGGACGCGGCCACCGCAGTCAACGCCCTCGTCGCGGGCGAGGTCGACATGTTCTACAATCCGCCCACCGACCTGTTGCCGATCCTGCGCCGCAGTCGCGACCTCCAGGTCTTCCAGGGCGATCCCCTCGGCAACGTCGCCCTGATGCGGGTGAATCACCTGCACCCGCCCTTCGACAATCCGGGCGTGCGCCGCGCCGTCCTCTCGGCCGTGCGCCAGGAGGACTTCATGCTGGCGATGATGGGCGAGGACCGCGCCCTGTGGCGCGACGGGGTCGGCATCTTCCCGCCCGGCACGCCGATGGCGAGCGAGGCCGGCCTCGACGTCCTGACGAGCCCGCGGCCGGTGGAGGAGGCCAAGCGCGCGCTGGAGACGGCGGGCTATCGGGGCGAGCGCGCGGTGGTGCTGATCTCGACCGACAGCCCCAAGCTCCAGGCGCTCGGCGAGGTGGCGGCCGACCTGATGCGTCGCATCGGCATGAACGTCGACCCGCAGGTCACCGACTGGGGCACCGTGGTGCAGCGCCGCGCTAAGAAGGAGCCGGTCGCGCAGGGTGGCTGGAGCGCGTTCTTCACGACCTTCTCCGGCCAGGACCTGCTCGACCCCGCGGGCTACCTGGCATTGCGCGGCACCGGCGAGCGCGCGTGGTTCGGCTGGCCGACCGACGCACGGGTGGAGGATCTGCGCGCCCAGTGGCTGGCGAGCGGCGACCCCGCGCAGCAGCGGGCGATCTGCAGGGACATCCAGGCACGGGCGATGGCCGAGGTGCCCTTCATGCCGCTGGGGCAAGCCTTCTACGCCACGGCGGCCAAGCGCGACCTCACAGGCATTCTGAAGGGCTTCAGCACCTTCTGGAATGTGCGGCGGGCTTGAGGAGATCGGGATCATGGCGGATGACCTCGCCTACATGCCCGCGGCGGAACTCGCGACCCTGATCCGAACGCGGCGGCTGTCACCGGTGGAGCTCATGACGGCGACGCTCGCGCGTATCGCCAGGGCCCAACCTGTGCTGAACGCCTTCATCACCGTCGCGGAGGAGCAGGCGCTCGCCGGCGCCCGGGCAGCGGAGGCCGCGGTGATGCGCGGAGAGCCGCTGGCGCCGCTGCACGGTCAGCCGGTCTCGATCAAGGATCTCGTTCCGACCGCCGGGATCCGCACCACCTGGGGCTCGCGCGTCTTCGCCGAGCACGTGCCGGAGGCCGACGCGGAGGTGGTGACCCGCCTGAAGGCTTCCGGCGCAATCGTCGTGGGCAAGACCACCACACCGGAATTCGGGCAGCAATGCCTGACCCAGGCGCCCCTGTTCGGGCGCACGCGCAACGCCTGGGACGCGGGCCGCACATCGGGTGGCTCCAGCGGCGGGGCGGCGGTCGCCGCGGCGGCGGGACTGACCGCGCTCGGCGTCGCTACGGACGGCGGCGGCTCGACCCGGATCCCCGCCGCCTGCAACGGCGTCGTCGGATTCAAGCAGGGGCTCGGCGTCGTGCCGCAGGAGTACGCCCAGGACGGGTTCGGCAACATCTCCTACGTGACGCCGATGACCCGCACCGTCCGCGACACGGCGCTGATGCTCGACGCGATGGCCGGACCCGATCCCCGGGATCCACTCAGCGCGGGTCGGCTCCAACCGGGCTTCGTCGCGACGCTGGACGCCGTTTCGCCCGGAGCGAAGTCCCTCGCCGGGCTGCGCGTCGGCTGGCGACCACTCCTCGGCAACGCGCACGTGGCGGCCGACGTGCTGGCCGCCTGCGAGCGGGCGGTCGCCGCCCTGGCGGATCTCGGTGCCGAGACGCGCGGGCACGCGGCGCCGTTCGAAAACCCGGAGACCCTCTGGTTCGTCAGCAACGGCGCCTACCGCATGGCGCAGTTCGGCCACCACCTCGCGCGGCACCGGGAGATCCTGTGCCCGACCTTCGTGCGCCAGATGGACCGGGTGCGCGACGTCTCGGCCGCCGAGCTCTACGCGGCGATCTTCGCCCGCACCGCCCTCTACCGTCAGGTGCAAGCGTGGTTTGACGACATCGATGTCCTGGCGATGCCGACCCTGTCGCGCACGGCCCTGCCGATCGACCAAGACTTCTTCGGGCCGATCACGATCGACGGGACACCCGTGCCGAACCTGCGCGCGGCCTGGTACCCCTACACGATGCCGTTCAACCTCACCGGCAACCCGGCCGTGAGCCTGCCCTGCGGGCTCGACGAAGCGGGCGTACCGGTCGCGATCCAGCTCGTCGGACGCGTCGGCGAGGACGCGCGCCTGCTGCGCGTGGCGGCCGCCTTCGAGCGGGCGATGCCCTGGGCGGACCGGCGGCCGCCGCTGCCGGAACTCGACTGACCCGAGGAGCAGAGATGGGCACCTACGATCCGCACCGCCGAACCCCGAGCTTTGAGGCCGCCGCGGAGACGTTCCTCGCAGGTGCCGACTCGCCCCGTGCCTAC